>CAMAFU010000187.1 GCA_945833725.1 uncultured Treponema sp. | reverse complement strand
AACTTTAGGTAAGATAAAGCCGCGCTATTTTAGCGGTTTTATCTTACACTCCTTTCAAGGTTCCGCTTCCGCTCCAGCCGCTTCGCACATTTTCTGCACATAAAATCACATCATTTTCCAGCAGCCATCCTCTGACGATTTTTTTTGGCACAGGCAGAACGCTCCAGTGGCCGCTTACGCGCCTTTACAGCAGCGGGCAGCATTTTTTGTGGAATTCTCATGAGTTTTCAAAAATAAAAAAATGCCGTAAACTTACACTATGTTTTGCGATGCACATTTTCATCTGGTACAGTCTTACATGGCATTCCCCTCAGATTTAAAAATGCCGCCTTTTTTTCAAAATCAGCCGGTAAAAGCCTGCACCTGCGCCCACAACATTCCAGAATACGGGAAACAGAAGCAGCTGCTCCTGCAAATTGCAAATTCACCCCTTCATTCTGCTGACATAAAGACTGCATTCGGTCTGCATCCTCAGCAGCCTGCCATTGAAAATGCCTTTTTCCTTGAACAGCTGCTTGAAAAAAATGAAATTTGTGCAGTAGGGGAGGCTGGTTTTGACCTTTTTACCGATGAGTTTAAAATCAATCTGGAAAATCAAAAAGAAGCGTGGCAAATTCAACTTGAACTGGCACAGAAATTCAGCAGGCCGCTTGTAATTCACTGTCGCAAAGCAATGAATTTTATTTTTGCAGACTCCAGGCAGCTGAAAAAACTACCTGCGGTGCTTTTTCATTCTTTTCCCGAAAATCCTGATGCTGCGTTTTCTATTTTAAATCATGGAATAAATGCTTTTTTCAGTTTTGGCAAACAGATTTTAAATGGAAACAAAAAGGCAATTGCCTGCGTAAAATCACTTCCTTTGCAAAACCTGCTGCTTGAAACCGATGCACCGTTTCAGACATTAAAGGGTGAAAAATTTACATCCCCCGATGAAATAAAAAAAGTTTATGAACACGCATTCCATCTCCGCTTTTTTCAGGATTCTACGCAGGAATTCAGCATTTTTTGCCAAAAACTCTGCCAGAATTTTGAAAGCCTTTTCGGCTAAAGTTTTTCAAATTCTGCTTTTAATTCTGTAAAAGTTGTTTCGTACAGCATTGAAAATTCTTTTGCCAGCTGAAAATAAAGGCTTTCTGAACCTTGCGTTTTTCCGCGCAGCAAATCTTCAAGTTCCTGACCTTTGTTTTTTAAAGCCGTTGCCGCTAGTTGCCTTGCAGCTCCTTTTACCCGGTGAACATAATGGGCTGCATCTTCAAATTTTTTTTCATTTATATATTTTTCAAGTAAATCCGAATCAAAAGGCGCTTCAAAAAGAAATCCGCTGAGCAGCATCTTTAAAAGAGACTCATCGTTATCCAGCATTTGCAAGGCTGCCTGTCTGTCAAACAGTTCTTTCTGCATGTTTTCTCCCAAAAAAATGATTTTTCGTTTATGTCCAAAAAAAATTATATACCGTTTTTTTTACAGGACAAAATTTTAGTTTTGCATAAATGGCAAAAAAAAGACTATGGCTTGGCAAACTGCTGTTTTTATGTAGTTTTTTATAAATAGAAATGCTATATTATCTGCATGAAGAAAATGATTTTTTTTAACTGGTGTTCGCTTGCCTGTGCGGCAGTTTTTTCTTTTTTAAATATAAGTTTTCATTTTGATGTTTCCATTCTGGCTTTTCCCTTGTCGCTGTGTTTTACGGCATTGATGGCTTATTATTCGCAAGTCAGGCTTATTAAGCAGGAAAATCCAGGGTTTATACCCGTTGTAAGAAAAATCATTCAGTATGAGCCTTATGCCTATATTGCGGTTTTTATTTTACGCAGGGCAGGCAATACAGAAACTCCTTTTCTGCTGGATTTTGTTACAGTCATTTTCTGGCTTGGCCTTACAGTTTCATCTTTTTTCCTGCAGTATTATTTCAGCGACAAACGTGTCTATTCGTTAACACCGCAATGGTCTGAATTCCGCAAATCTTACCGGAAACCTGAGCTGAATTTTGTCCAGAAAATTTTTAAGGAAGCTTTGGAATGGATTGATGCCCTTCTGCAGGCTGTTTTCATGGTAACATTGATTCAGATTTTCTTTTTTCAGTTGTACCAGATTCCATCGGAGTCAATGGTTCCTGAATTTTTGATAAAGGACCGCGTTGTTGTCGGAAAAACAGCATCCGGCCCCAGATTTCCACTTTCAGATGTTGGCTTTCCATGCATCAGGAACTATAAACGCGGCAATATCGTAGTTTTCAGAAATCCACATTACATCATTGACCGCAAATCCGAAATAAAGACATTTTTTTCTCAGCTTGTGTACATGCTGTCCTTTACAACCATAAACCTGAATGTTGATGAAAATGGAAACATAAAGGCTGATCCTTTAGTAAAACGCATTGCCGGTGTGCCGGGTGAACAGCTTGTAATGCAGGATGGAATCCTTTATGCACGCACAAAAGATTCCCCTGATTTTAAGCCGGTTGACTATGACAGCCAGAAAGCTGCATGGAATTTAAATTTAATGGACAGAAGCATAAAGGAAAAAATCGAATATCTGCCGCTTGATCAGGCAGCTTACGATTCTATGATTGAATGTGAACGCCTGCGCCGTGAACTTGATTTTGCTGAAACTGCACAAGCCTGTAAGGCTGTTGCCTCTGCTTTTTCTGCCTATGCACAAAGCGCTTCTGGAAGTAAGTCCATGGACAGCAAAAGTGCAGAAAAGCTTTTTACTGAAAGTGAACTTTTTGAATACAGGCTTTTTTCACAAAATATTGCCGTAACGCAGAAACTTTTGACAGCGGATGGCGGTGCTGCATGGTTTTCAAATTTTATGACTGACTGGATTTCATCAGCTGAACATTCTGGAGATTCTTTTACAGGCAGTGATATGTATAGTGAAGCCAATTTCCGACTTAATTTGATGATAAAACTGACGTTTGGAAGTCTTGTTTTAAGAAATGCAGAATTGATCTTTTCAGACATGCCAGCAGAAGAAAAACAAAATGATTCCAGGCGCATGGAATATTTTAAAACTGCTGAAATGCTTAATTCTTATATAATGCTTCTTGACAGGCGCAATATGCCGGTTTTCCCTGCAAACAAAGCTGACGGCTCTGCAAGCTATATTCCGGCAAACTGCTATTTTATGATGGGGGACAACCGTTTTAATTCTCTTGACATGCGCCATTCCTACGATGAAAAGCTTGTGCCACTTACAAAAATGGACAGATATTCTGTAACTTATTATTCAAATATTGCGCCACAGGTGGTAAACAAAAAATACATTCTTGGAACAACTTCTTTCAGATTCTGGCCACTTTCAAGAGTTGGTATGCTCAGACCTTAGTCTGCATTGCACGACCATGTTTATGATTAACTTGTGATTTTTTTTCTATAGGCTATAATGAAAAATATGCTGGTTTTTATTTCAAATTATGATTCATGGTTTTGGCTTGCCGTCCTTATTGTATGCTGCATTTTAGAGTTTTTTTCGCTGGGGCTTACGACTATTTGGGCTGCAATTGCCGCATTGCCCATGATTTTTATTGCCAGGACAAATCTTGATTTTCGCTGGCAGCTGATTGTTTTTGTAAGCCTTACATTGCTTCTGCTGATTTTTACAAGGCCTTTTGCTGTCAAAAAACTTAAAAACGGCAGTTTAAAAACTAACGTTGACTCAATGATTGGTTCGCAGGTTCTGGTAACAGAAAAAATTTCAGGCTTTGAAAAAGGTTCTGTAAAAACTAAAAACGGAGTTATCTGGTCGGCTTCTGCTGCTGAAAATTCTGTAGAAATTCCTGAAGGAAGCCTTTGCAATGTGTGTGAAGTAAAAGGCAACACTCTTATTGTTTCTCTAG
>CAMAFU010000186.1 GCA_945833725.1 uncultured Treponema sp. | reverse complement strand
TTTTGTTCATACTACTGTTTTTTGCAATATAGTTCAAATGAATGAATTTTTAAACAGGCGAAACTGTGGCGTAAATCATGCTTACAAAATCATTTTTTTTTCTTGATATTTGTCTGCTTTAAGTTTTAAAATATTTTTATGAATGTGAATATTTTTGAAATGCCCCTTGATTTTGGAGCCAGCAGGCATGGTTCGGATATGGGACCTTCTGCAATCCGTCTGGCAGGAATCCGGGAAAAAATCGAAAGTCTGGGACATAAAATCAACAGTGATTCTGTACCTGTTTCCATAAATCCACAGGAATACGAAAATCCCGGTAATCCGAAGGCTAAGTTTTTGGAGCCGATTACAAAGGCCTGCCTTTCCCTGGCAGAAAAAGTTTACCAGTCTGCCCTAAATAATGAATTTCCCCTTGTGCTTGGTGGAGATCATTCCATTGCTTTAGGTTCCATTGCAGGAATAAGCCGTTATGCAAAAGAAAACAATAAAAGACTTGGAATACTTTATGTAGATGCTCACGGCGATTTTAATACGGCAGAAACTTCTCCCAGCGGAAATATTCATGGTGAGTGTCTTGCTGCTTCCTGCGGATTTGGTCTTGAACAGCTTACAAATCTTTATTTTGAAGGAAGAAAGGCAGACCCTTCCAATGTTTGTTTTGTTGGTACACGGGATTTAGATTCCGGGGAAAAACTTCTTATGAAAAAAGCTGGTGTTACTGTTTTTACAATGAGTGACATTGAAAAATTCGGGTTTTCGGCAATATTAAAGAAAATCATTGTATTTTTTAAAAGCCACGCAGACATTGTTCATGTAAGTTTTGATATGGATGTTCTTGACCCAATGTTTGCCCCTGGAACAGGAATTCCTCTGCCGGCAGGTTTAACAAACAGAGAAGCATTGCTCCTAATGGAAGAAATGGCACAGACAAAACTGGTAAGGTCTGCTGAAATTGTAGAAGTGAATCCTGTTCTGGATGTAAGAAATCAAACTGCAATACTTGCTGTAAACCTTGCTGCACGGCTTTTGGGAGAAAAAATATACTAGGCTGATTCTTACTGTTCTTCAAGAAGTTTTTCAAAATCCTCTTTTGAAACAGGAGGGGAGAAAAAATATCCTTGAATATAATCGCATCCTATTTTCTGCAAGAATTCCAGCTGGGCTTTTGTTTCTACGCCTTCGGCCGTAACGCTCATGCCAGATTCTTTTGCAAAGGCAATAGTATGCTTTATAAGGCTTTCGCCGCCGGGAGTTCCAATAAAGTCTATTAAAGACTTGTCAAGTTTTATCATGTCGAAGCGGAGAATCTGAAGGCTTGCAAGGGAAGAGTATCCTGCACCAAAATCGTCCATGTGAAGTGAAAAACCCTCGTTAATAAGGGCTTCTGCAAAAGTTTTAAAGGAAATGCTTTTTAGAGCCATGGATTCTGTTATTTCTATAGGAACAAGAGAAGGTGTTATTCCTATTTTATTTGCTGTTTTTATGTAATTTTTTACAAAATCTTTTCTAAAAAGACTTCCCCGGGAAAGGTTTACAGAAACAGGAATTATTATTTTTCCGGCATTTTGCCTTTCTTTTTGATAAATACAGACTTTTTTGAACACATATTCATCCAGAACAGGAATAAGACCGTCTTTTTCGAATAAGGGAATAAAATCGCCGGGAGGAATAAGTTTGCCTTTTTTGTCCCGCCAGCGGATAAGTGCTTCTGCACCGGTAATTTTTTTTGTTGTGGCAGAATATTTAGGCTGAAACCAAACTTCAAAATCTTCTTTTTCTATAGCCGATTCAAAGGCACTTTCCATGGCATTTTCTTTTGCCTGTTTTTCAACGATTTTTTTGTCGTAGTAACCGATATTTGAACCGTACTGTCTGTCGATGCTTTCTATGGCAGAAATTGCCCGGTTAAGAAGTTCATAAGATGAACATTTTTTATTTACATTCTGATAGATTCCGAATTTTACCTGAGTATTTTCGATAGGCGAATATTCACCAATTTTTATTATCTGACGGCTAAAATATTCTTCGCTGAAATTTTCTACATGTTCACCAAAACCTGCAAAAATATTGTCGCCAACTCGTCCGTAAATAAGGGCAGGAATGTCGGATTCGTTTATTGCTTTGGCTGTTTTTTTGATGACTTCAAGACCTGTGTCTCTTCCATAAAACTGTTCAATGTAGTGGTAGTTATCTATGTTTGAAACCACAATATCGTAATTTTTTTCAGGAGCAGTGTTTATAAGAAAATCAATATGGTGGCAGAAAGCTTCTTTTGTGTAAAAGCCTGTAAGAGTATCGTATTCGGATATGGAATATAGTGCAGCATCATCCTTCATCTTTATAAGGCGGGAAAGACGCATTTTTACAACTGCCGCATTGTATGGTTTTGTAACAAAATCGGCAGCTCCCAATGAAAGACTTCTTTCTTCGTCGTTATGTTCCTCTGTAGAAGTTGCAACAAGAACAGGTATGCTTGAGAGAATAGGATTGGAATGAATTTTTTTAAGGAATTCAAAACCGTCGATTATAGGCATATAAAGGTCAAGTATTACGGCGGAAATTTCCCTGTAGTTGTAAAAAAGCATGTCGAGACCTACAAGACCGTTTTCTGCTTCAAGAATATCGTAGTCTTTTTTGAGAAATTCTATAAGGATATTTCTGTTTATGGAATTGTCTTCGATTATAAGAATTTTTTTTCTTTCGTTTTTAGAACTATGGGAAATAAGCTGACTTTTTTCTTCCAGATGTTCTACAGATGAATTGTGCATGTAATAGTTTGTTTTTGTAGCTTCCCTTACAAAGAGAAACACAATAAGATGATTGTTTTTATCGGTGTAGGGGAAAAGTTCCATAACGCACTTATGATATTGGGGATCATCCATAGAAAAACGCCGACGGTAACTGCACCTTATAGGCTTTTCGCCGTTTTTACGGAATATGTCCCGCATGTTCTTCAAATTGGAAAATTCTAAAAAGGTTTGACGGTCATTATCGTGGCAAAGGGAACTTTTAGAAAAAAACGTAAACCACTCACTTATTTTGAAAGCCGTTTTCTCTTCGATTTTTAAGTTCCATTCGTTGTTGGATACTTTTAAAACCGTGTAAAAATCATCGGTAAGGTCAACATAAAGAATTTTCTGATAGTGAAGAAGAATAAGGCGCTGCATGGCCGTAAACATCAAATTATCTGAAAGTTCCATCTGTACCTCCAAACCAAAGAAAAACACAGAATGCCGACTAGGAACTATAGCCTTTTTGGGCTAAAGACCGATTTGCATTTGCTTTTTTTATGTCCTCCCCGACGAAAAAGTAAAAGTAAATCATTCCAACAACATGTTTCTTTATTCTACCGCGTTTTTCATAAAATGCAACGAATTATTGGTTATAAAATTATGTTGTAATATTAGATTGTTTTTTTACTTTTGCTGGGATAAAATATCTTTTATGGACGCGAATCTTATTCAACAAATAAAAGACAGCAGGAATTCCGGTGGAATCTCTGAAACTGTACAGGAAAAGAAAACATACCTTATTTTTTCTGTGAACGAAAGGCTTTTTGCGTTTCCTTCCTGTAATGTAAAAGAAATTTTAAAGGATGCCCAGGTGTTTCCCATTCCGTTTGTTCCTTCATACATAAAGGGAATTCTTAACCGCTATGGAGATCCGTATTCTGTAATAGACATTGCTTCCCTTGTGGGCGAAAAAGAACAGGATTCTTCGCTTTTTGTTGTTATAAACGATGAAAGTCAGTCGTGCCTTAAAATTACCGATGTAAAGGAATTTTATACTTCTTCTGGAAAGGATGTTACGCTTTTTTCCGAAAATGATTTTTCTGATTTTTTTGAAGGCTCATT
>CAMAFU010000185.1 GCA_945833725.1 uncultured Treponema sp. | reverse complement strand
TAAGATTTGAAAATTTTACAAAAAAATACGGAACTTTTACGGCTTTGGACAATATTTGTCTGGAGTTAAAGACTTCCGGTGTAATTTCTGTTTTAGGTGCCAACGGTGCCGGAAAATCAACTTTGCTCAAGGCTGTTTGTGCCCGCCATTTTTCTTCTTCGGGCTGTGTTTATGTTCAGAATCTTGAAACAGAGGAAAATTATGAAAAAATAAAGGAAATTACAGGATTTGTTGAAGAAATTCCGAACCTTCCGGGGGAATTTTATGTGGACGAATATATTTCCTTTTTAGACGGGCTTTATGGAAAAAAGAAAAAAGGTGAGGTTTTGGAGCAATGTTCTCTTTTGGATGTTGCAAAAATGAAAATTTCCTCCCTGTCAAAAGGGTATGCACAAAGGGTGAATCTTGCAAAGGCACTTATACATGAACCTGAAATTCTTGTTCTTGACGAAGCCTTTTCTGGTCTTGATCTGGAACAGTCAAAAAAATTCAGAAACCTTATTAAAGAATACGGAAAAAGTCATTGCGTTATTTTTTCTACTCATATTTTTAGAGAAGCTGATGAATTAAGCGACTGGGTTGTTTTTATGGATAGGGGAAAGGTTATAAAATCCTGTTCAAAGTTACAGTTTCTGGAAACCGGCTGTTCGTTGAATCTTGAACAGGCTTGTTTTAATTTTTTGTCGTCCATAAACGGAAAATAAAATTATTTGTGGCGGGAGGCTTTTAATGTACAGAAGTTTTTTTAAATTTTCGCTGAAAACATTTTTTTCTGATCCGCTGTTTTATGTTTCAGGATGTTTTAATTTAATTCTTTCCGGTTTTTTCTTTTTTTTCCTTAACAAATTTTTTGTAATTGATATGGGAACTACAGATTTGGGAATGTATTTTTCCGGTCTTGTTTTTTCCTTTACTTTAACAGTTCCCGTTATTGTATTCCGTCAAAAATTTCTCTTTTTTGAAGATTCTTTTCCCATCACTTTTTTTTCTAAAAACCTGATTCTTGCACTGTCTGTTTTTACTGCTGCTTTTATACCAGTCTGTTTTTCTTTTTCAATTCCCGTATGTGCCAATTTATTTGGTAATGTGGATTTTTCTGGGGCTATAGCAGGCTTTATTGGCATTGTTTTTCTTATTTTTCTTTCTATCGCTGTTGTTTTTGCTGTTTTTGCACAGAATCCTTCCAGAACGCCAATTTTTTCTTTTTTTATTTCCGTACTTATTCTTGGATTTCTTTCGTTTATTCATATTTTGCCCGGTTTTTTTTCTTTTTCTGATTTTATAAATAAACTGATTCAGAAAATAAGCCTTATTGAACATTTCAGTCCCTTTGCCAGAGGAATTATTGATTCTAGGGAAATCTGTTTTTTTGTTCTGTCTTTTTTTTCCATGATTCTTCTTTCTACGGCTTTTCAATACCGTTCTTCTGAAAAAAAGATTCCTGTTCCTGCTTTGTTTTTTTTCTGTATATTTTTTATTTTTTCCTTTTTATGGAGCAGCCGGGTTTATTTTCATGTTGATATGAGTTCTTCAAAAAAGTATTCCCTTACTTCATCAACAACAAGGCTTTTAAAAAAAATCACTTCACCATTAAAAATAACTTATTACAAATCGCCTGAAATTTATGATTTTTATCCTTCCTGCCGGGATATTCCGCTTCTTTTAAAAGAATATGCCCTTACACAAAAAAATGTTTTTTTTACAGAAGAAAAAGCCGACGGAAAAAAACTTGAAGCGATGGGGGCTTTTTCCAGTCAGGTAAAAAAGGAAGGAAATTCAAAAATTGAATTTGTTTCGCTGTATTCTGCCATTTTGATTCAGTACAGGGGAGAAAATAGCCTTGTTCCCCTTATTCTTTCTTCTGAAACAGTTGAATTTGATGTAACCATGCGGATTTCAGGCCTTATTTCCGCAAATCAAAAAAAAGTATATGTGGCTTTAGGAAACGGTTTTTCTCTGGAAAATGATTATTCACTTTTATTGCCATGGCTTAAAAGCCGGGGAATTCAAACGGAGGTAATTGAACTTAACATTCTTCAAGATTTTCTGGACGGACTTTCTCCGCAGGAAATTTCAAATTCTGCACTTTTTTTGCTGGGTTCCAGCCTTTTAACGGAAGTTCAATGTTCATCAATAAAAAATGCTGTGGAAAAAGGATTTCCTCTTTTTGTTCTTACTTCGCCTTATTCTGTTGATTTGTATTCCACCTGGAATGTAAGTAAAACAAAAAATGACAGACTTATTCCTATTTTGGAAGATTATGGTTTTGTGTTTGAAAAGGCACTGGCAGAAGATATTTCTTCGGCATTTATTTCCATGGAAACGGCGGATGAGCTTACAGGGAAAAAAAAGTATACATCCCAAAAATATCCTCTTTGGATTCGTGTTTTACCGCAAAAAAATGCACCAGTTGGAGCTACGGTTTTCTGGGCAAGTCCTGTTGCATGTTACGGAAAGGTTGAACCCTTGTTTTTTTCAACAGAGCATGGATGGAAGCAGGCAGAAGATGATTCTGGAGAAAGCGTTTTTATAAATAATCCTTTTCTTGTGCCGAAAAATCCTGATTCAGCAAAAGATTATTCCAGCCTTGTTCTTGCGGCAGACCTTATAGATGGTAAAAGAAAAATTACCCTTATTCCAGACCAGTATTTTGTTCACACAGTACTTACAGGATATATTTCTGCTCAGGAGAATGCCGATTTTAGAAATTATGACTGGGTGGCATCCAGACTTTACAGGCTTTTGGGGCAGGAGGAAATGGCACTCCTTATGGAAAAAAATATGGTTTCCAAAAAACTGGAAAAAATTCCCCGTGGAAAGGAATTTGACGAAAAAAGAAAATCTGTGCTGATGTTTGTATTTGTAGTTCAGCCGTTGATTTTTATTGCAGGGGCAGGATGTGTTTTTTTTGTAAGAAAAAGAAAATATATTCGGCGTTAGCGGATGGTAAATTAAGCCTTAAAATTTGGCTTTTATAGGATTTGTATGAAACAGAAAAAAATTGTTGCAGTTTCTTTTTTTATGGCTTTTTTTTCAATTATTGTTTTTCTTTGTTCGTTTTTTTTTGAAGACAGAACAATGGAAAAAGGTGTAGAGTCTGCACTTGTAAATCCTAAAAATAAAGAAAAAATTTATTTTGTGGAATTTTCAAAAAAAGGTGAAACGCTGCTTTTAAAGAAAAATGAAAATTTCTGGTATTGCAGCGGAAACGGAATTTTCACCTTTGCTGATGAGGAAAAAATTGAGAAGTTTCTTTCGGCTCTTACAGAAATACGAACTGTTTACAAGGTTTTGGACAGTGAAAGGGAAAATTTTGATATGGACAGTTTTCAAATCAGTAATTTCCGGGTTTCCCTTTTTTCTTCATCTGGAGAAGTTTTGGGGATTCTTTATTTCGGTAAAACTGATTCCCTTACTTCAAGAATTATTTTTTCATCAAAAAACGGCAGAATTGTTTTTGAAACAGAAGATGATTTTTCTTCATTTTTGAATATGGCCGTTGACTTCTGGGTAAAAATGGAAATATTTTTTGGCGTAAAAAATCCTTCAAACTTGAATTTTTCTCCTGATAACCTGCATTTGCTTTACTCCCTGCGGCACGGAAAAACAAAAAGTCTCTCTGAACTTCCTGCAGTCTCAAGATTAGTAAACGGTTTTACGGTTTACGGTCAGTTTCAGGATTATCATTCTATAGAAATATACGAATATGAATCCAATGGTCGAAGTGAATATTTTTACCGCCAGAATGTTTCTTCTTCAAAAGAAGAGGATAGGGCATTTTTTGAATTAAGCGGAATAACTTATATGACTTTGTGCAACTTACTGAATGAGCAGCGTAAGTAAAAAAATTCCTGCATTCCAGACAAAATGTACGCCCCACACAATTACAATACTTCCTGTTTTTATAAAAAGATGCCGTAAAACTGTTC
>CAMAFU010000184.1 GCA_945833725.1 uncultured Treponema sp. | reverse complement strand
TGTGCTGGCTGTTGCCTGCGTTTTTGCATTGGCTTCCTGTTCTAAAAAAAGTGAATCTGATAATTCGCTTAAAGCTCTTTTAGACAGAGGAGAATTTGTTCTTGGTCTTGACGATTCTTTCCCGCCTTTAGGTTTCAGGAACGAAAAAAACGAAATTGTAGGATACGATATTGATCTTGCAAAAGAAGTTGCTTCCCGTCTTGGCGTAAAATTCCGTGCTCAGCCTATTAACTGGGATTCAAAAGAGCAGGAACTTGCTACAGGAAACATCGACTGTATATGGAACGGCCTTACAATTACTAAAGAAAGACAGAAAGCCCTTTCTTTTACAAAACCTTACCTCAGAAATGCTCAGGTTGTAGTTGTAAAGAAAGATTCTGGAATTAAAAGCCTTTTAGATTTGTCTGGAAAAATAATCGGTCTTCAGGCTGGAAGTTCTGCTGCCGATGCTGTTGAAGCAGATTCAGGGTTCAAATCTTCCCTTAAGGCAATAGTTGAATTTAAAGACAACATTATGGCTTTAAACGATCTGGAAATTGGCGGTGTAGACGGCGTTGTAATGGATCTTATAGTTGCAAACTATTCAATTGCAACTTCCGGAAAAAATTTTATAGTTTTGGATGAAGGTCTTGCCGCAGAAGAATACGGAATTGCTTTCCGCAAAAACGAAATTCAGCTTACAGAAAAAGTACAGTCTGTTCTGGAAGAAATGGCTGCTGACGGAACTGTTGCAAAAATTTCTTCAGCCTGGTTTGGTTCAGATATTTCTGTAATCGGAAAATAAAATAAGTTTGTACCGTTTTTTATAACAGACGGCGGTATAGAATCAAAGCCCCGGAGTAACTGCCGGGGTTGTTTTTCTGCTGCAAATTTTACGGAAAAAATACCAATATGAAAAATTTAAGTTTTATTATTCCCATGCTTCAATCTTCCGTTGTATCACTGGAAGTTTTTTTTCTTACCCTTCTTTTTGCAATTCCCCTGGGAATGCCTGTTGCCATGGCACGAATGTCAAAATTTAAGGTACTGTCTGCAACGGCAAATGTTTTTCTGCTTGTTATAAGGGGTACTCCCTTAATGCTTCAGCTTATTGTTTTTTATTTTGGTCCTTACTATCTTTTTAATTTTTCGTGGAACAGGTTTACCGCCGCAATAATTGCCCTAAGCGTTAACTATGCCTGTTATTTTGCAGAAATTTATCGCGGTGGAATTCAATCTATTCCAAAAGGTCAGTACGAGGCGGCAAAAGTTTTGGGCTACACAAAAAAACAGACATTTTTTAAGATTATTCTTCCCCAGGTTGTAAAGCGGATTGTGCCTCCCATGGGAAACGAAGTAATTACTCTTGTAAAAGACACAGCCCTTGTAAGCGTAATAGGCGTTGTTGAACTTCTGCGCACAGCCCAAACTCATTCCAGCAGGCTTTTTAGTACTGTACCTATTTTTGTAGCCGGAATATTTTATTTTTTTATGAACTGGTGCGTATCGGCAGCCTTTGCCTTTATAGAAAAAAAACTTGATTATTATAAATAACCTGAGCAAAAAAGAGGAATCGAGGTTACCATGAGCATTATTTCAGTACAGAACATAAAAAAATCATTCAGCGATGGAGTTTCTGTTTTAAACGGCATTTCCTTCGAAGTAAACGAAGGCCAGGTTTTAGGAATTATTGGCCCTTCCGGCTCTGGAAAATCAACTTTGCTGCGCTGTATATGCCAGCTGGAAAAAATAGACAGCGGCACAATCCAGATTTGCGGCGAAAATCTTGTAAAAGACGGAAAATATTCCGACAAAGATTCCCTCCGCACCATTGCCCTTAAACTTGGTTTTGTTTTTCAAAATTTCAACCTTTTCCCTCATTACTCTGTTTTAAAAAATGTAGTTGATCCTCAGGTTTCTGTTCTTAAAATTCCCCACAAAACAGCTGTAGAAAATGCCCGTCATATTCTTGCAAGAATGGGGCTTTCCGAAAAAGAAAATTCCTATCCTTGCGAATTGTCCGGAGGCCAGCAGCAGCGTGTTTCAATAGCCCGTGCCCTTGCATTAAAGCCAATGGTTCTTCTTTTTGATGAGCCTACATCAGCTTTGGATCCTGAATTAACTGGAGAAATCTTAGAAGTTATCCGTCAGCTTGCAAAAGAAAAAATGACAATGATTGTGGTAACTCACGAAATGGCCTTTGCCCGGGATATAAGCGATGAACTTATCTTTATGGAAAACGGCGTTGTTGAGTCACGGGGAAATCCTTACGAACTTATAAATAATCCTCAGTCATCCAGAATGAAAGATTTTCTCAAGCGTTTTAACGAAAAATAACTATTGGGCGAGTGCTTAAAAGCACCGCGCTTTCCGTGGCTCCGGCTTTCGCCTTCGAACCGCAGGCGGTTGGCTTTCAGCCCCACTACAATCGCTCTCGCATTTCCCTTTTTCTTACAGAATTCCTTAAAATAACCCTTAATTTTTTTTCTGCATTTCCGAAAATTTTAGTATGAATACATTTACAAAGTCAGTTGAATTATTGCACAAAGCTCTTGATGTTAATGTTTTGCGCTACAATGTGGCAGCAAATAATATTGCCTGTGCCGAAGTACCAAACTACAAGCGGCAGGAAGTTAATTTTGAAAGCGAGTTAAAAAGGGCATTTGAAAGCGAAAAAAATAAGGAAAATGCTTTTCAGCTTCAGACAGCAGATTCCAATCATATTAAACTTGATGTTCCTTACAGCTGGCAGAATGTTGAACCCCGCAGAGTTACAGACTGGTATACGACTGCGAATGCAAACGGAAACAATGTAGATGCAGAAACAGAAGCTACAAACATATTGAAAATTCAAATGAATTACAGGCTTTTAACCCAGCTTGAAAATTTTGAATTTACACAGATTAAAACAGCAATGCGTAAATAAACAGTAATGCAGGCGTTTTGCAAAAGTCTGTATAATTTTTGTTAAAGAATTTTACGGAGGAAAAAATGGGAATATTTACTTCGATTAATATAGCAGCCACAGGAATGAGTGTAGAAAGGTTACGGACAGATGTTATTTCAAACAACATTGCCAACGCTTCTACAACAAGAACTCCGGAAGGCGGAGCATTTAAAAAATCATCTGTTGTTATTGAGCCCATTGCCTCTGCCCATCCTACATGGAGAATGCCTTTTGTAAGTGCAGAACAGGATAACGGATCTGGAAAGGGTGTTCGGGTAAGGGAAATTGTAAAAGATACTTCTCAGGGAAAAATGGTTTATGCCCCGGAAAATCCCGATGCCATACAGTCCGGCCCAAATAAAGGTTATGTTGAATATCCCAATGTAAATATAGTAAACGAAATGGTTGATTTAATTTCGGCAAGCCGTTCTTACGAGGCAAACTCCACCGTAATTCAGGGAGCAAAAGATATGTTTTCTGCAGCTCTTGAAATAGGCCGTGCTTAAATAAAAGTCTAAACAAGTTTTGCAAAGTTGTTTTTGCCTTTACAGAGTAAGAAAAAATCAATAGAATTTATATGTTTTTAAGCTGTTTTAATGCGAGGTAAAAAAAATGAACATTCTTGACATTCCTTCATCCCCGTCTTTGTTGCGTTCTTATCCCGGTCATACTGGAACTTCTTCCCTTACAAATTCTTTTCAAAATAAAGTTACTTCAAATGGCAGCGAAAAAAAAGAAGGTTCTTTCGAATCCTTTTTGCTTGATGCCGTAAATTCCGTTAATTCCCATCAGCTGGAAGTAGGCAAGGTGCAGGAAAAACTTATTACCGATCCTGATTCTGTAGATGTTCATGATGTTACGATTGCAATGGGAAAAGCCCAGATGTCCCTTTCTCTGGCACAGAATGTTATAGAGCGCCTTCTTTCAGGTTGGAACGAAATTCAAATGAACAGGTAAAAAAACATAACTGTATAAAAAAATCTACACCTGTAATTTACTGTATATAAAAGTA
>CAMAFU010000183.1 GCA_945833725.1 uncultured Treponema sp. | reverse complement strand
GGATAGCCTGGTTTGCGAATGTGAAACATGAGCAAATGCGCCCGTATTTTTCTAAAAAAATCTAAGATTTATTTTATTTTTTTCCGAAAATTTTATGAGGGAATTTGCGTGTTGTGTCTGCAAATTTTCTGGAGGTTTTTGATGAAGAGGCTATTTGGGATTATTTCGCTTGTAATGGCTTTTGGCGTTATTGTAAATATTTTTTATTCCTGCAGGATTAACGATGTGGAAGATGAACTTTTGCCGCAGCCGAAACTTGAAGCAGCTGACGGTGATAATGCCTATAATCTTTCTTCTGAGCCTATTGCCGACATGAAGTACGCAAATATTTTTCGGGAAAAAAGTTTAACTTCGGATTTTAAGGAAGTTGTTGACAGACAGAATATTGGTCAGATTGTTCCCAACGATGAAAAAAAACTTCCTGAGTCGTTTATGTTTCAGGATTATTTTACTGAAAAAGATCCAAGTATTTTTTACAGGTATCAGATAAGGTATTTTGACGGCGTTTCCTATTCTTTTTCTAATTATACAAAAGTTATGCCGGGAAATGGCAGGGGAGAAGCTACAATTGATGTAACCGATCCTGTTTTAAAATATACATGGAATGACAGGGATTTAAAATATATTATGAATCTTGGTACCGAAGCTAAAAGTCCTGTTGATTTTGAAGAACTGGCTGTAATTTACGACAACGGAGATTTCTGGAGACCTTTTACTCTTTTTTCTAAACCTTCTAGTGTTGATCATTCCCTTGATCCTGAAAAGAATATTTTTAATGCAGGGGAGCCTTCTCTTGATTTGCAGAAAGTTTTTTCTGATGAATTTCTTGATGTAAATGTAAAAGTTATTGGGCTTACGGGCATTTTGAAAAAAGAAGAAACTGCGGAAAAATACAGGCGCTATTATTATACTGTTCCGGTACTTTTGGATGGTGTTTCTTCGTGCCTTTATATTTATGATGTAGATGAAAATGAAAACTGTTATACCGATAAAGACGGACTTTCTACCCCCAAACCAAAAGATTCTCCTATTTATGTTCCGAAGCAGAAGCAGCCTGAAAACGGTTTTGATATTTCTAAAAGCGTAAAGTCTGTTTTTGTTTCTGAAAGCGGTGCAGGAGATTTTAAAACTGTTCTTGATGTTGGAATGTAGGTCTATTTTTTTATAACAAGGCTGTCGATGGCCAGATTTAACACTGATTTTGTTATTTCCGGGTCCGGCGAATCCATTATTGACAGTCTGAATACAAAGTCTTCGATAATACTGTAAATAAGTTCGTGGGATTCTTTTATGCCTGCGTCCTTGAATTCTCCTGATTTTTGTCCGCGGATAATTATAAGGCTGAAAAGGTGGTTTATTTTTATTGTGCGACGGCGGATTCTTTCGTCTACATTTTCTCCTGACTTTTTTAACCCTAAAAGATAGGGAACAAGTATTATAAAAAGTGATTTGTTGGCAAGGCAAATGTCTACGGCTTTTGAAGTTAGTCGGCGCAGGCATTGTTCTGATGTTAATGAGGGGTCTTTTATTATTTTTAAGAATTTTGCTTCCATTATGGAGGAAGCCTGTTTTATGCTGAAATTAAATATTTCGTGCTTGTTCTTGAAATAAATGTATAAAGTTGTTCTTGTTATTCCGCAGGCGTCGGCGATTTTTTGGAAAGTTACATCGTCGAATCCTTCCTTGCAGAATAATTCCATGGACTTTTCAAGAATTTCTTTTTTTCGTTTTTCGTGTTCGACAATAATTGCCATTAAAAATAATCCTTTTCGTTTGTGCTGTTTTTTGTTTCAGTTTTTCTGGTGAATTTTGTTTTTTTGTTTTCGCTGGAAAAGCTTGTCTGTTTTTTTGATGAGAAACGGTTTTTTTGTTTTTCTGTTCCGTCGTACATGTAGAAAATTGTGTCCAGATTGCCAGATTTTATGCTTTTTAATGTTGAAGCGTATCGGCCTATGCTTTCCTGAAATTTTTTGTGGGAGGTGATTACGCCGATTTTCCAGCCGGTAAAATCCTGAAAAAGGGAAGACATCTGGCTGTAAAGTTCTTCTGCCTGTTTTTCGTCTCCCAGGCGGTCGCCGTAAGGCGGATTGCAGATTAACATTCCGTTTTCAAAAGGAGCCTGTATGTCTTTAAAGCTGCTTACCTGAAAATCTGGCCGCCACAAATGGGCATCTTTGCCAATGGATTTTAAAGCTCTTCCGGCCATAACGCAGGCGTGTTCGGCATTTATCCGTGAACGCTGTATTGCTGCCGGGTCTATGTCTGTTCCTGTAATGCGGACTTCTACATCGGTGCGGATTTTTGCTGCTTCCTGTTTTTTTATTTCTTCGGCTTTTTCTTTGTTGAAAATTGGAAGATTTTCCAGAGCAAACCTTCGGCCAAAACCCGGTGCAACATTAAAGGCATAAAGAGTTGCTTCGATGGGGAGTGTTCCAGACCCGCAGAATGGGTCGTGAAAAGGAATTTTCCGTTTCCACATCATAAACTGAAGAAGGACGGCGGCTGTTGTTTCTCGCAGAGGGGCAATTCCTCCTTCTGTGCGGTAACCCCGTTTGTGGAGGGGAAGACCGCTTAAATCGAGAAGAACTAGCACTTCGTTTTCGTCTATGTAAATTCGAACATCGCTTTTTTCGCCGGATTCCGGCATGGAAGACATGTTCCATTTGTCCTGAAGTTTTTTGTATATTGCCTTTTGAACCATTCCCTGAATTGAATGTTCAGAATTTAGTTTTGATTTAAAAACGCGTACTTTGTCGATTGTAACTCTGGAATCTTTTTTGAAAAAATCCTGCCAGTTTACAGAGTAAACACCGTCAAAAAGCTGGTCAAAGTCGAGGGCTGTGAATTTTGCCATAAGAAGGTAAACCCGGTCGGCCGTTCTAAGACACAGGTTTGCACGGAAAAGAGCGTTGTCGTCGCCGTAAAAAAGAACACGCCCCGGTGCATTGCCGCAGAGAGTATAACCTAAAAGTTTTATTTCGTTTCCAAGAATTTTTTCTGCACCGATGGCACAGAGTGCAACCAAAGTATTCATATCTGACATTCTAACGAAAAATGTCATTTTAGACAATTCATAATCAGATTCCATTCAGGGGTTTTCGCATTATAATGCGTTTCCAGCTTTTGTTGTGAAGTTATTTTTTTTGTAAAAATGTCAATGGAAAATTAGTGGCAGAAACAGAGGATGTAAGTTCACTCTGGAGAGATGATCTTGTTGCGTTTGTTATAGGATGCAGTTTTTCTTTTGAGTCGGCTCTTATGGACGGGGGAATTGATGTAAGGAATATTTCCGAAAACCACAATGTTCCAATGTACATTACGAACATAGATACAAATCCTGCGGGAATTTTTTCAGGAAAACTTGTAGTTTCCATGCGGCCAATTCCTTCTTTCCAAATACCACAAGTCGTAACAATAACGGAGAAGGTTCCTCAAGTTCACGGAAGCCCCGTTCACATAGGAAATCTCTCTGCCATAGGAATAAAAGACATTTCTATACCAGATTTTGGAGAAGCCAGCACAATCCGGGAAGGGGAACTTCCTGTTTTTTGGGCATGTGGCGTTACTCCCCAAAGTGTTGTAATGAACTCAAAACCAGATTTTTGCATTACTCACGCACCGGGACACATGTTTATAACAGATTTACTTGAAAAAGATTTTAGAAACTGATTTTTTTGGAGGTTTGCAGGCTCATAACCCAGCAACAATCGGCACAGGCATACGATGCAATTTCTAAAAGTACAGGGCCAAAGCCGAATTCAAAATAATCCAGGCAGTTTCAGGAACATGCATATATCGAAAATATAACAATTTATTATAGGGGGGGGGGGAGATAATAAATTGTATTTTTCACTTGCCTTTTTTTATGAATATGTGCATACTGTGAGTAGCTTGTAAAAAAGCTGATAAACTCTCTCCGATGTCCAGCTTGCTGGACGGCAG
>CAMAFU010000182.1 GCA_945833725.1 uncultured Treponema sp. | reverse complement strand
TTCTGGTTCTGTTATTGCTGCATTTGTTTTAACTTACATACAGGAATTTTTGCGTTTCCTCGGAAATTACAGACTTCTTATTTATCCTGTTGTGCTTATAGTTGTAATGCTTTTTAGACCACAGGGCCTTATGGGTATGAAAGAAATTTCCTTTGTAAAAATATTCGACTGGCTTTGCAGTAAAGTCCGCAGAATTTCTTCAAAAAACAAAACCAATTAGGGAGTGCTGGAGATTTTTATGGAAGAAAAAAATGTAATTCTTAATGTTGATAATCTTTCCATTGTATTCGGCGGTTTAAGGGCTGTAAGTGATTTTAATATGGAACTTTGTCAGGGGGAGCTTGTTGGTCTTATTGGGCCTAATGGTGCTGGAAAAACGACTGTATTCAATATGCTTTCGGGGGTTTATGTTCCGACTGGCGGAAAAATCCAGTTTAAAGATAAAAATGGAAAAATTCACCTTGTAAACAAAAAAACGCCGGCTCAGCTTAATTTAATTGGAATTGCCCGGACATTCCAAAATATACGCCTTTTTGGAAATCTTTCTGTTTCTGATAATGTAAGAATTGCAATGCACAGTCAGCGTAAAATCAATCCTTTTGATGCTTTATTCCGTACGCCGGCTTTTCGGAAAGATGAAGAAAATATGACCGGAAAAGTTATGAAACTTCTTGAACTTTTTGGTCTGGCAGAAAAAAAAGATGAACTGTCTTCCAACCTGCCTTACGGAGAACAGCGCAAACTTGAAATATGCAGGGCTCTGGCTGCAAATCCATCTCTCCTTCTTCTTGATGAGCCTGCTGCCGGAATGAATCCACAGGAAACAAAGGAACTTATGGATTTAATTGCCTTTATCAGAAAAGAATTTAATCTGACCATTCTTCTTATTGAACACGATATGAAACTTGTAATGGGAATTTGCGAAAGGCTTTATGTTTTGAATTACGGAAGGGTTCTGGCAAGCGGAGTGCCGGAGGAAATAAAATCCAATCCAGATGTAATAAAGGCATATCTCGGTTCAGAAGCCGAAAATTTAGTGTGATTTTTACCTTTACTCAAAATTATAAGGATGTGAATATGAGTGAAAATATTCTTGAAGTTAAGGATTTGGTTGTAAATTACGGTGCAATTCGTGCATTAAAGGGAATTTCGTTCAATGTAGAATCTGGAGAAATAATCAGCCTTATTGGTTCAAACGGAGCCGGCAAAACTACAACATTACATTCAATTTCCAATCTCATAAAAAAGAACAGTGGAAAGGTAATTTTTGATGGAGTTGATGTTACGGATTTGCCGCCTGATCAGATTGTAAAAAGGGGGCTTATTCATGTTCCTGAAGGCAGAAGAATTTTTGCAAATCTTTCTGTAAAAGATAATCTGGAAATGGGAGCTTTTACACGAAACGACAGGTCAAAAATAAAGGAAGATATGGAGCATGTGTTCGAGCTTTTTCCTCGCATGAAAGAAAGGCTTAAACAGCTTGCAGGTACACTTTCTGGTGGTGAACAGCAGATGCTTGCTATGGGAAGGGGCTTAATGGCTGATCCAAAATTGCTTTTACTGGATGAGCCTAGTATGGGTCTTGCCCCCATTCTTGTAGATGAAATATTTGAAATAATCAAGAAAATAAATGATGAAGGAACAACGATTCTTCTTGTTGAACAGAATGCCTTTAAAGCCATGAGTATTGCCGACAGGGTTTATATTCTGGAAACAGGCAGTGTTCAATCTTCAGGTTTGTCTCAGGATATGATAAACGATCCTGCCGTAAAAAAAGCATATTTAGGCGGCTGATTTCCTATTGCAATAAACTTGTTCAGCATATAAGCAGCAATAAGGCTGAGTTTCCGTTATTTTTGTGCTGTACAGACTTTGTTTTTCTCTGGTGCAGGTAATTTATAAACTTGATTTATAAATAATTGGTGGTAAAATTCAGGTGATTGGGAGAAGCCAAAAATTATTGAATAATCAAAAAAGTTATTTGGTTTTATGGACAATACTAAAGGTGTCTTTTTTAAGTTCCGGCATTTAAATGTAAAAACTGCATTTTGGAGGTAAAAAATGAAAGTTCGTGACTTTATGAGTAAAAATTTGGTTTATGTTTCCCCGGAAACATCTGTTACAGATGCAAAAGCATTAATGATGAAAGAAAAAATCAGCAAACTTCCAGTTTTAGATAAATCGAATCGTCTTGTAGGCTTAATTACAAAGAACGACTTAAAAAAAGCAGACCCGTCCAGTGCGTCTACACTTGATATTTATGAACTGGGTTATCTTCTTTCAAAACTTAAAGTCGAAAAAATCATGATAAGAAAAGTGGAAACTGTTGATGCCGAAGAAGTTGTAGAAGAAGCAGCTCGTTTTATGGCCGACAGAAAAATTGGCTGTCTGCCAGTTATGGAAAACGGTGTTTTGTCCGGCATAATTACAGAAACAGATATTTTTAAGGCATTTGTAACAATGTTCGGTGCAAGGCATCCTGGGGTTCGTTCAATTATTCAACTTAATGAAAAGCCTGGGGAACTTGCAAAAATTGTCGATAAAATTGCCGAAAAAAATGGAAATATAGTTTCTCTGGTAACAGCAGACGGAAAAGATGTTACAAAGAAGGCTGTAACAATTAAAGTTGGAAATATTTCAAAGTCCGATATTGAAGAAATTTATAAAAATGCAGATGTAGAAATAATCGATATACGGGAAACAAAATAAAAAATTCTACGGGCGGCTTTTTGCGTGGTTTGAAAGGATATGCCATTCTGGATTCCTGCGTAAAAAGCGCTTTCTTCTTATTCCTGGCTCTACGGTTAAAAGGCTGTTTACAGAAGAGGCTGTTTTGGTGGACAAAAGGGGATAAAATTCTTATCTTATATGTATGGATAGGCAGAGTAAGCAAGTAATTACAAAGTTTTTAAGAACATATAGAGAACCTTTTTCCGTAAGCGAATTTAACGGCCTTTTTAAGGCTCTTGGTTACAAATATAAAAATTCCGAAGTTGAAAATTTTCTTTTAAGTGATGACAGGGTTTTTCCTTTAAAAGACGGTCAGTTTCTTACAAAGGCTGGTGCATTTACCGGCATGGTTTTTAGTTTTCCTTTGCTGGAACAGGAAATTGAACAAAAAGTTTTTGTTCCTGGAGACAGATGCATTCCTTTTGTTGATGGGGAATGGCTTTCCTGTCAGTTAAAGTTTAAATACAAAGGAAAATATCTTCCCTATTCTTTTTTTGAAACAGATTGCAATACTGCCAGAAGTCTTTTTACTCTTTTTGGCGATGAATATGCAAGTCAGTATATTGCTGCCGATCCTCTTAACGAAGATTCTGGAATCGAAAATAACTGCTATGAGCTTCCTCCAAAACTAAATTTAACTGCTGTTTCCATCGAAAAACCTATAAAAGAATTTAACCTTCAGAAAGGTGACAGAATTTTATGCAGAATTGAAAATTGGGATAAGGGTGTTATAGAAATTTTCCCGGTAAGCGAGCATAGCAAAAATCCTTTTGTGCAGAGCAGCAGAATGTCGGATCGTATTGAATGGAATAAAAAACTGGAAAACGGTCTTTTAAAAATATTCGATACTATGGGTCCTTGTTCCAGTATTGAACAGCAGCTGGCTTTTGTTTTTGTAAATAACCGTTCTGACTTGTGTGTTCCTGAATGTGGCTCAATAAAAGAATGTATAGAGTCTTCCAGTGTAATTGATATGGAATTATTTGGAGTTGAAACAAGGCTTTGGAAAAAGGGGCAGGATGTACCAGCTATTGGAGAATGGAACCGGGAGTTTTTATTTGCCAGAGATTTTGGCAGTGTCCCTGTTTATGGATTACCATTGCCAGATTATTTAATAGATTGCCTTATAAAAGATCAGTTTTTTGCGAAAAAAAAAGATTTTAATCTAAAAAAAAGCGATGTGGATTTAATTCTGGAAAAAATGCTTCCTTCATCTATGAAAGTTC
>CAMAFU010000181.1 GCA_945833725.1 uncultured Treponema sp. | reverse complement strand
AAAATTGCATATCCAGAGTATATTCGCGATAATTGTGATAAAGAGAAACGTAATTGTTATTGTTCAGAACAACTAGTAAAATTAGCTAATTACATTTATGAGAATAATATAAATGGTGCTGAATAAATCTCACAAAAAAATCGTGCAAGACTACATAATCTAAAAAATATAAGAAATAATAATTTATGATTGATTTTGAAGAATTAAATAACACCTGGTCTATAATCGCAAAGAACCGAAACATGAAAACAGATGCTCAAGTAATTAACTTCTTCCGTGCTGTTCAGCATGGAAAGAATCTTGTAAAGGATGTTACACTTGAAATGATTTCATCAATGGATTCAGAGACAGCAGATAAAGTTAAAAGAATTAATCTCTTATTTGATATGATGAAAGATGCTCAGGAAAAAGCCTTCGGAGACATTATAGACAAGAATTATTAGTAATTCTTTGAAATGGCCTCCGAGGTTTTGGCCCGACTAACAGTATTTGTATCCGAAATTTGTAGAAAAATATTAGTGCTAGGTATAGTTACATAGTATTTTTATTGAAAATTCGCCAAATTTGGGCTATAATGACATAAATTTCAGGCTCTTTATGGGTAAGTATGGTTGTGTGTAGTTTTCTTAGACCACTCATAACCCGGAGGCCGCAGGTTCGAGTCCTGCCTCGCTATAGAGGAAAACTTCAGTTTTGATGCTGAAGTTTTTTGTTTTAAAGGAATTTGTATTTTTGACAGTGCAGGACTCGAAGCGGAGCGAACGAATAGGAGTGGCTAATATGGCAGAGATATTGGAACTCTCCGTGCAAACGCCACGGGAACCTGTTCAAACATTCAGGACGGCTTTACGCTGGGAACAGGCAACCACACCTTAGGCTTCTAAGCCGGAATATACGGAGCGTTGCTTAATGTCGGGGCGTTGGTCGCACGCAAGCGTGCTTACCGAGTTTGCAAGCAAACTCACGGGAATTATATTGGGGATTTTAAGGGGCTAGCCCCTTAGGAGAAGGGGTAGCGACCAACGAAGTGGGCGCGTAGGGGAAGGCTTTCCCCTCTTTTATTTATCGCTCTTCCCTGAAATAATTTTTTCCTAATGAGGCTGGTGGCGGGTTTTTGTTTTTTTTGCGGCTGGAAAATGCTGCCAGAACTGCTATTGTTGCAAGATACGGCATCATGTCCAGCAGTTGGGGCGGTATTGTTAATGTTGATGAACCTATGGTTAAATTCTGGCATTTAAAAGAAAGACCCTTTAATGCTCCAAAAGCCCATGACGCTGCTATTGCCTTTAAGGGATGCCAGCCACAGAATATAACGAGGGCAACGGCAATCCATCCGGCTCCTGCTGTTATGTTTTCCTGCCAGCGGGGAACAAAAACTAATGAAAGGTAAGCCCCTCCCAGTCCGCAGATAAATCCTCCTGAAAGAATATGGGTATATTTATACAGCGATACATTTATGCCGGAAAGATCTGCTGCTGCTGGATTTTCTCCTATGGCCCGGACATTAAGTCCCCAGCGAGTGTATTTATAGTAAAGATGAATCATTACAGCAAGAATTACAGACATGTACACATACGGACTTTGATTAAAAATCATGGGACCTATGACTGGAATATCTGAAAAAAACGGCACTGAACAAGGTGCAAAGGCATTTATAACGGAAGATGGCAATGGCGTTGCAGCAAGAGTTTTTCCAAGATAACTGGAAACACCTGTTCCGAAAATTGTAAGTACAAGACCTGTTACAACCTGATTTCCCTGAAGATTTACCGTTATAAAGGCATAGATTAGTGCTCCCATAGACCCGGCAAGCCCTGAAGCAATTATCGCTGCTGCAGGATTTCCTGTTGTTATTCCTGTAAGATAGCCGGCTGCTGCACCTAAAAGCATCATTCCTTCTGTTCCCAGATTTGTGTTTCCTGCCTTTTCAAAAAGAATTCCGCCGAGAATGCCAAAAAGTATGTGGGTTCCTGTCTGAACTGCAACCTGTAGAAATAATCCTAAAGATGTAAGGAATGTCATAGAGAACCTCCAGCTTTTCTTTTTACAAAGGTAATCTTATACCGGATAAGAATTTCGCTTCCAAGAACAAAAAAGATTATAAGGCCTTGAAGAATCTGTGCCATGGAAGATGGAATCTGGAGAGAACTTTGAAGATAGCTTCCGCCCTGCAAAAGCATGCTGAAAAGAAACGAAACAACAACGGTAAGAAGTGGGTTTAAGCCGGAAAGCCATGTGGTAATGACTGCCGTAAATCCAAGACCGTTGGACATATTGTCTGTAAGGGAATTTTCTATAGCGGAGGCCTGAATCATTCCTGCCAGTCCGCAAAGTCCTCCAGAAATTATTATTGCTGTAATTATTGTTTTTTTTACATTAAGTCCTGCATATTCTGCCGTTTCCATGCTTTCGCCTATAACAGAAACCTCGTAGCCGAATTTTGTTTTTTTATACAGAAAAAACAGCAGTACGGCGGTAAAAAGTACAATAATCCATCCTATGTGTATGCCGAAAACTTTTGGTAGAATTGCATTGTCTTCAAAGCGGGCTATCCGGGGAAAACCGTTTCCTTTTGGATCTCGCCAAGGTCCGTACTGAAGGTAGCCAACCCATTTTTGGGCAATGTAATTAAGCATAAGAGTCGTTAAAGTTTCACTGGCACCCCATTTTATTTTTAATGCGGCAGGAAGAAGGGCAAATGCTCCTCCCCATGCAAAACCTGAAACGAGCATCAGAGGAATTAAAATTCCTTTGGGAAGGTTCGGAAAAAGCATTACTGTCCATGTTGCCCCAAATGCTCCCATGTAAAACTGACCTTCTGCTCCTATGTTCCAGAATTTCATTTTAAAGGCCATTCCTGTTCCTAAAGAAAGCATTGTAAGGGGAATTGCCTTGTTTATTGTTTCCCGAAAACGGTAGGATGTTCCAAGGGAGCCTGTAATTATTTTTCCGTATATTTCAAAGGGATTCATTCCCATAACAGCCATTATTGCCATGGAAGACAGCAATGCTGAGGCTGCTGCTGCAAGATTTATGAATAATTTCTGCTTGGCCGGAACAGCCTGTCTGGCAGTTTTTTGAATCATTTTGATTCCTCCAGATTAAAGTTGTTTTTTCCCATCATCATAAGCCCTATTTTTTCTTTCGTTGTTTTCCGTGGATCAACAATTCCCATGTTTTTTCCGTCGTGCATTACCATTACCCTGTCGCTTATGGCACACAGCTGATCCAAATCTTCGGCTACAAGAAGGATTCCTATTCCCTGTTTTTTTTGGGCATTAAGGGTTTCGATTATTGTGTTTGCCGCACCTATATCAAGACCGCGGAAAGGGTAGGAAACTATAAGAAGTTTAGGATGCATTTCCAGTTCCCTGGCTAAAAGAACTTTTTGAATGTTTCCTCCTGAAAGCTGTCGTACGCTGCTGTGTATTGAAGGCGTAGAAATTCCGTATTTTTTTACGGCTTCTTCCGCATTTTTTCCGCCTGTTTTTCTGTCAATGAAAATTCCTTTTGTTTTGTTATAGGAACGGAGCATAAGATTATCTGTAATATCCATTCCTCCGGCAAGTCCCATTCCAAGCCTGTCTTCCGGAACAAAATTCATTCTTATTCCCAGTTCTTTAATTTTTCGCGGTGTGAGTTTTAAAAGTTCCTGATGGCAAAATTCTGCTGAACCTGTGGCCGCTTTCATACCTGTTAAAATTTCGCAAAGTTCTTTTTGTCCGGAGCCGACAATTCCTGCTATTCCCAGCATTTCTCCGCCGTACATCTCAAAGGAAATGTCATCAATTTTTTTTGTACCGTTTTTATTTTCGTAAGTAAGATTCTTTACGCAAAGCAGGGGGGAAGTTGAAAGGTCAGCCTTTACATATTGATATTCCAGACTGATTTTTTCACCTAGCATCATTTTTGCCAGTTCTTCTTCGTTTGTTTCTTTTGTAATTGCTGTGCCTGTAAGACGACCTTTGTTTAATACGGCAACCC
>CAMAFU010000180.1 GCA_945833725.1 uncultured Treponema sp. | reverse complement strand
AGCTGTTCTTTTATGCCGCCAACGGTGTAGCCCATGGTGTGTACCATGCTTGCAATTAAAGCAGCATCGGCATGCCCCTGGGTAAGCACTTCTGCCAGATGTTCAGGTTTTCCGCCGCCACCAGAAGCAATTACAGGAACAGGTACGGCCTGAGAAATCATTTTTGTAAGGGGAATTTCGTATCCGTTTTTAGTGCCGTCTGCATCAATGGAGTTAAGTACAATTTCCCCTGCACCAAGAGAAACAGCTTTTTTTGCCCATTCCAGCGCATCAAGGGGAGTTTTTGTTCTTCCGCCGTTTATGTAAACACGGTAGCCGCTGGCACATTCGCTGTCTTTTGCGGCATCCATACCAAGCACAATGCACTGATTTCCAAAAATCCTTGCGCCCTGAGTAATAAGTTCAGGATTTTTTACAGCCTGAGAATTAAGGCTTACCTTTTCTGCTCCTGCAAGAATTGTAGACCTTATGTCTTCAATGGAACCAATGCCACCGCCAACGCAAAAGGGGATAAAAACCTCTCTGGCAACACGACTTATTAAATCAAGAATAGGTCCCCTACCTCTGGCAGAAGCCATAATGTCGTAAAAAACAAGTTCATCCACACCCTGCTCATAATATTTTTTTGCCATTTCAACAGGATCGCCTATATCAAGATTATTCTGAAACTTAACACCTTTAGTAGTCCGCCCATCCTTTACATCCAGGCACACAATAATTCTTTTTTTTAGCATATAAAAACCTCATTAAAATTCCGGCGTTTTATCAATAAAATTCTTTAATATTTTAAGACCGAATTCTCCGCTTTTTTCAGGATGAAACTGAAATGCTGTAAGGGAACCTTTTTCAACGCAGGCAGGAACTTTACATCCGTAATCAACCCACGCTTTTATAATTGTTTCATCTTCCGGCTGAATTATATATGAATGAACAAAATAAAAATCCTTGTGCTCAGGAATTCCCTCTAAAAGCCACGAAGACCCGTTGGAATAATTCAAATCGTTCCAGCCAATTTCAGGCACTTTAAGATCTGGCGACTGCCCCAAAGATTTCCAGGCAGAATGAAAATGCTTTATGGAACCTTTTAAAAGCCCCAGACATTCCACATCACCTTCTTCAGAATAGTCAAAAATAATCTGGGAACCAAGGCAAATTCCAAGAATGGGCTTTCCTTCTTCATAAAAGTCTTTTAAAAACGAGTCAAACCCAGAAGACTTAAGCTGCTCCATAGCGTATTTAGCTTCTCCCACGCCAGGAAAAATAACCTTTTGGCAGGAAACAAGATCAGCAGGATTTTTTGAAAGCACATATTCAGCTCCAAGCTTTAAAAGGGAGCGCTCAACACTTTTAATGTTACCGGCGTTGTAATCAATAATACCAATCATAAACAGAATTTTACTTTTCGCAAAAGGCTTCGTCAATGTAGTACAGAAAAAAATTATAAAAAAACGGGCGGCTGCTGCTTCGCATCATCAGGCTATCTGCCCTTCGCCATAGGCTCATCCCTCCGCTTCTCTTCGGGACGGCAAAGCCGGGGCGCCTATCCTTGCCGCAGGTGTCCTTGCTTCAGAAATTATTTGAATTTTTTTATATTTGAGTTAAATTCAAGGTTGATAAATTTTGTGCCGAAAATAAACAGAATAGAAGTCTTTTTTTATCCAAGGACGGGGGCTGATTATGAATAAAAAGTATGTTTTTGTAAAACGATTTTCACTTTTTTTATCTGTTTTCATATTGCTTTTTACTGCATGTAAAGAAAATATTGGTCTTGGAGAGTCTATCGATACAAAGGCTCCATCTCTGGAAATAACATATCCTGTGCAGAAAGCCGTAATTATGGATTATTTCTTCATTGGAGGAAACTGTTCCGACGATAAAGGGGTAAAAAATGTTGAAGTTACCCTTAAAAAACTTGGTACAAATCAAGAAACAATAGTAGGTTCTTATCCTGCAGAAATTAAAAACGGAAAAGAATGGTACATAAAATTCAACGAAAAAGATAGCGACGGTTATCCTCTTAAAGATGGTTCCTACATTGCATATGTAACGGCATGGGATAATGCAGGTCAAAATTCAGGAACATCCTCAATTTCTTTCGACATAGACAATACACCGCCTGTTTTTATTGCTACAAATCCTGGCGTAACGAAAAGTTCTTCTCAGTATTCAAAATATGGTTCTTCCTTCACTTTAAAAGGCACAAAGGCCGATGAACACACTGTCGCATCAATTTCTGTTACTGTTTACGACGAATATGGAAATGTAAAGGGCGATACAGATAAGTCTCCATTTGTTGAAACAAACATTTCAACAGACGAAGTGGAAATTCTTTTTGCCCGGGCAAAAGGTTACGATCAGGAAAAAGAAAATTACGCCCGTATTTACGATATGAGCGATGAACATTACGGAACAGAAGAAAAATATTCCTGCTCCATAACATTAACAGACAGCGCAAAACTTTATCAGAAAGTCGGCGACGGCGGAAAAGAAAAGGGAAATTCAACTTCAAGCATATTCCTTAACGACGATATTTACGAAAGCCTGTTAAGTCCTTCAAAGGGATTTGCCCTTACTGCAAACAGCATAATGACAGTTCTTAACGGAACACGCACGGAATCTTTTAAAAAGGGCAGCGAAAGCGAAGGTGCTGTTACAGAAATTACCGTAAATAAAGTAAAGGAAATTCTTGAGCAGAACATAAAAGTTACGGCATCAGAAGTTTCAGAAAATGTGGACCCTTTAAGTTTTTCCCTTAATCCAAAGGCAAATCCTATTTACAAAAATACAGATGAACTTGAATTCACTTCCGGCACACCAAAATCACTTCTGGCAAAGTCGTCTATAAACTTTACGGTAGAACTTGGTCTTGATAAGGTAAATCTTCTTCCAGGAACATTTAAAGTCTGGATAAAAGAATACGACGAAATTCCTTCTCAAAAAACGCTTCTGGAAGACAGACTAAAAATAGAAGATTATGTGTATCAAAATCAAAGCCAAATTCCTTCCGGCTGGGTAAAAATCTACGAAGCAGACGAAAACCAAGGTTCAAGTTCCGTTTCGTGCAGCGTAAAAGTTGCCCTCGACAGTTCAGACCAGATAAAGGTCAAAGTAGGAAAATTCTATTCAATAGCCCTTACAGGCTGGGATCAGGAAAACGAGTTTGTTGAAGCTGAGTCTCTTTATGGTTTTACAGGGGAAGCTTCTGGTAAAAAACCGGAAATTTCAATAGATACTCCTGCAGAAAATAACAAATATTTTGCATCGTCCAGTCAAATAGAATTTACAGGAAAAATTTCTGCTACAGAAGAACCTCTTTCACTTCTTACTGCCTCAATTGAATTTTTAAAAAACGGCGAAACTGCATCCGAGGAAAAATTTGATTATTCAATCAGCTTTGAAGATGGAAAATGGCAAAATACAGAATATTTATATGTTGATGACGGATTTAATGTTGATGGAAGCGGAACATATCATTTTATACCTTCCAAACACCCGGACTATGAAAAATTTGCCGTAAAAGACGAAGAATCCGGTGAATACACTTTCACTTTTATCCTCAAGGCAGAAAACGAAAGTCAGGAAAAGAGTCTGTCAGCCAGAGTGGATTCTGTAAAGCCTAAAGTTTATTTGTCGGCAATTTCGCCAGTTGTAAACGGTTCAGACTACAAGGAAAGCAGTAATGAAAATCTTTATGTAAACGGAACTGTAAAATTCGAAGGCCGCGTTGAAGAAACAAACCTTGCTTCAGACAAAATAACATGGCAGGTTTTGGATTCAGAAGGAAAAGTTCTTTTAGAAGATTACTTCCCAGGAAAGTCTTTAAGTTTTTCAAAAGAAATAGATACGGCCCATTTTGAAAATTCAACAGAAATTGAAATTGTTGTCTGTGCACAAGACATTGTGGGCAACAAGGGTTCATATTCTTCAAAAGAGTACACAGATGGAAAATTCTACATTGTTGACCAGAATTCCGACAAACCTGTGGTGCAGCTTAAAAATGCAAATAAAACTATCG
>CAMAFU010000179.1 GCA_945833725.1 uncultured Treponema sp. | reverse complement strand
GTTCTTTTTAAAAGTGGAAATATTTTTACAGGCTGTAATGTGGAAAACAGATCTTACGGTCTTACTAACTGTGCAGAACGTTCTGCCCTTTTCAGCGGAGTTTCTTCTGGGGAAAGAGAAATTGCCGCTGTGGCAATCGCTGCTCCTATGGCAGATTATCCTGTAGGACCTTGCGGAGCATGCCGGCAGGTTTTAACGGAATTTGCAGAAAAAAATGTTCCCGTAATTTTTGGCAGTTCTCTGAAGAATGTTGTAACAAAAACTTTGGGAGAACTGTATCCATTTGATTCCCTTCACGAACTTGCAGAAAATTAAGGTGTCTTTGTTTAATTCTTGACAAAATACCGTAATATATGCAGAATATTGCATTAAATATCAAAGAAAATGGGAGTTTTGTGGTGGAAGACGATATACTTACTATTGAAGAAGTTGCAAAATATCTTCGTGTTTCAGAACGAACTGTTTATGACTGGGCACAAAAAGGAGAAATTCCGTCCGGTAAAATAGGCACTGTCTGGCGTTTTAAAAAAGTAGAAATCGAAAAATGGGTAAATGAGCGTCTTTCTTCAAATCAAAAGCAGGAAGAAAAAAAGACTGTTGTCCGGGTGCGCAATATTCTTTCCCCGGATAGAATTGTTTTTATAGAACATTCTACAAAACGGGATGCGCTTGTTGAGCTGGCAAATAATCTTGGAACAGCTCCCCAGATAAAATTTAAGGACGAACTTGTTACGGAAATTCTTAAAAGGGAAGAGCTTATGTCCACTGCCATCGGCCGGGGAATTGCCATTCCTCATGTTCGCCTGGCATCTGTTACGGATCTTGTTATGAGTGTAGGGCTTTGCCGCAACGACCTTATAGATTTTCAGACTATCGACGAGATTCCTGTCCGAATCCTTATAATGATTGCTGCCGCCTATAATCAGCATACATATTATCTTCAGACATTAAGTTTTTTCAGTTCCAAACTTAAAGAAAAAGAACTTAGGGAAAAACTTTACGCTGCAAAAACTCCTCAGGAAGCCTATCTGCTTCTTACAGAAGGGGAAGAGTAAAATTATCAGAAAAGCCGAAAACTTATAAAAACGCTTTTACCTGTAAAAACTTCCAGAAAATTTAATTTTTTCAAGGAAACTTTGCAGTTGAAGGCGTTTTTTTGCATTTATAATCCTAAACCGTAAAGTTCTACAGGAATCCATTTGCTTCTGTCCTGCATTTTTGAATCAATTTTTCCGAAAGTCATTTTTTTTGCCGTTGTTTCGCCAAAAAGATATTCCTTTCCATCCAAAGTGTAAGACTGTCCCAGTTTTCCTTCCTGATGCAATCCTACCATTGCATGACTGTAATCAACCGACACAAGCATAATTGAATCCAGCCCCATAGATGTAAACATTGTCATAAGAAGGAGGGAACGGCTGTCGCAGTCGCTTCCTTTTCCGCATAAAACTGCCGGTAAACTGGTAAAATCAGCCTTTGACGGATCGCTGTCTTTTCTTTCGTAGGGAAAATTCTGAACGGAATAAAGCAGTTCCTGGGCTGTCTGAAAATCAGGGCTTTCTGGATCTTTTTTTCGTGAACTGTTTTCAAGTTTTGTAAAAATATCGAAGGCTGGTTTTCTTAATCGAACAGCGGCATCTTTTGCAATAAGTCTGTAAAATCTCTGCCATGCTTCTTTCCAGCATTTTTGAGATGCAAACAGCTTAAAAACGGCAAATTCCCTGTCAATTACAAATTGATTTGCCTCTTCATCGCAATCGTCTATTTCTGTGGCAATTTTTAATCCACCTGCAGAAACTGTTATTTTTTTAGGATTGTTTCGTGGAAAAGCAAAAGTTGTAACAATTCCAGGCTGCCTTAACCCGGCATTATCAATGGAAATTGAATCAAGAACGGAAAGTATAAACTGCAGGCAGTCAAAGGCATTTTTTTCCGGGGCAAAACTTAATGCGGCAATGTATGATTTTTTTTGTACAAGGGGAACACATATACCCCAGCCTGCCATTTTTTCGCCCATAACATTTTTGTCTAAAGTAAATTCGCATATTGAACAGGAAAGATTTCTCCAAACAACTTCAGAAAAAAGACCTGTTCCGCCAGTTTTTTTTAATGTTGATTCCAGACACTTTTTTGAATTTTCAAATTTTTCCTGTTCCCATATCCGTATGGCAGTCTGAACAGGAAGAAGCTGGTGTAAAAAAAGGACAGCAGTTTCATCTTCCGAATAATCTGCAATATAGGACATTTCCGGCATATCAATTGTGTAGCCGAAAACTTCGCTTGTAACAATTTGTCCAAAACTCTGAAAAGCAATACAGAAAAAAATAAAGACAACGGATAAAACCCTTCCTGCACTTTTTTTTGCAGAAATTTCCGCAACCATTTTTCAATTCCTCCTGCCCGTCAAAAAAGAATTTAATATTTGTTATGGCTAAAATCTTAAGATTCCGCTATATTGATTTTCGGATGAAAGGTATAGAAATTATATTTGAAAATGAAGAAATTCTTGTAATTAACAAAAGTGCCGGAATAAGCGTACAGGGCGGAAAGGGCATAAATCATCCTCTTGATCTGGAACTGTCAAGGCAGCTGGGCTATAAAATATTTCTTGTTCACCGTCTTGATAAGGAAACGGCCGGATTAATGATTGTTGCAAAAAGTCCAAAAGCCGCAGCAAAGTGGATAAATCTTATAAGTTCAAAAGCCGTTCAAAAAGAATATACGGCAGTTACATTTGGCAGTCCGAAAATAAACGGAAAAAAGGCAGTACAGGGAACATTCAATCAGCCTGTAAAAAAACAGGATAGAATTCTTGCGGCAAAAACAGATTTTTATCTGGAAGAAGAGTGGGAATTTGAAATTTCGCAAAAAAAAATGCCTGAAACTTTAGAGCAGTCGGAAAAAGAACAGCTTAACTTGGAACCCCCTCAAAAAATCCAGTTGGCAAAAATTCACCTTAAGCTGGAAACAGGAAGAATGCATCAAATCCGAATTCATCTTTCAAAAGCCGGAAGCCCCATTGTAGGCGACGAAAAATACGGCAACTTCAAATTAAACAAAATTGCATCAAAAAACGGCTGTAAAAAAATGTGTCTGGCTTCAACAGTGCTTGTTCTTCCCATCAACGGAAAAAAGCAGGTTTTTAAAATAAAAGAACCGGATTATTTTTTTTGGGGAAAGGATTTTTCATAAAATTTGGGAGCATATTTTACGCAGATACAGAAAAATTCCTCTTTTTTATTCCGTATATTTACCTTGTGAACCCGTCATTCAGGGTTCCGCTTCCGCTTCATTCGGGGTAAACCCCGAACCTTCGGCCCTTACTGCCGGGGCTGGGTTTTTAAAAATAACAAAAAATAATTTTTCTCATTTCAATAATGGATTTATACTGAAACAAGTTACAGTACTGGATTTAATATTTTGTAAATTCAGTTGATTATCTGACGATTTTTTTGGAGGAGTCATGAAAAAAATTGTTGCTGTTATAAGTTCATTGCTTTTTGCTTTCTGTATCGTTTCTTGCAGTAAAAAAAGCACAGGCACAGGAGAACTGGTTGTATACGGTTCCTGCGAAGAAGAATACCTTGCTGCAGTTTGCGCCCAGTTTGAAAAATCTACCGGCGTAAAAACTACATACCAGAGGCTTTCAACTGGCGAAGTTCTTACAAAAATCGGCGAAGAAAACGGAAATCCTTCCGCAGATGTATGGTTTGGAGGAACTACAGATCCTTACAACGAAGCTGCCATAAAAGGTCTTTTGGAGCCTTATGAGGCAAAAAATGCTTCCCACCTTGTAGGTCCTCAGTTCAAAGAAAAGTCTAACCGCTGGTATGGAATTTACCGTGGTATTTTAGGTTTCTTCTGGAATACAGAAGAAATGGCCCGTCTTGGACTTGAACCTCCAAAAGACTGGGACGATTTAACAAAGCCTGAATACAAAGGCCTTATTTCCTTTGCAAATCCAAATACTGCCGGAACAGGAAAACTTATTGTAAATACAATGGTTCAAATAAAAGGCGAAAAAGAGGCAATGGACTATCTTACTAAGGTCGATAAAAATATATGCCAGTATACAAAAT
>CAMAFU010000178.1 GCA_945833725.1 uncultured Treponema sp. | reverse complement strand
CCCCGCGAAGCGTCCGGCTTTGCCGGATGAAGCGATTAGCGGAAGGGCGGATAGCCTGGTTTTTGCAGGTTCGCCTGTCGAATCTGCAAAAAGCCGCCCCGTATAAAAGTCAAAAAAAAATTAAAAAATATGTCTGAAAATGTTTTTCGGGGAGTATATATATTATGTATGGTTTCAGGGAAAATTAAGGCTTTACGGCTTTGTGTTTTTAGGCTGATTTTTAAATTTTCGCTTTTTTTGCGCAGCGTGCAGACATTTTTAACTGGTGGTGAGAGGTGTGTATGTTGCGGTGATGAAACGGTTTTGTTTCCTCTGTGCGAAAAATGCAGCGATGTGTTTTTTAAAAATGAGTTTTCGGAAGTTTGTTCTGTGTGTGGAAAAAGCCTTTTAAGTGAAATTGAACTTTGTTCTTCATGCAGAAGGGAACAGCTTATACGCTCTGCTGACGGTGTTTTTCCTGTTGCTTCATACAGACTTTGGCGGAAGAATCTTCTTTTTTTCTGGAAATCTGAAGGAAAGAGGATTCTTTCTCCTTTTTTTGCAAAAGTTTTTTACACAAAAATCCGTTCTCTGAATCTGGATTTTAATTGTGTAAAAGGCGTTGTTCCAGTTCCTCCGCGTCCCGGTAAAATCCGCTCAAAAGGCTGGGATCAAATGGAAGATGTCTGTTTTTATTTAAAAAATCTTTATGGAATTAAAGTTTTTAATGTTTTACGGAGGAATTCCAGACAGCAGCAGAAAAAACTTTCCAGAGTTTCCAGACTGGAACTTACAGAAAAATCTTATGAACTAAAAAAAGCAAAAAAAATAAGGAAATTTTTATTATCGCCTCCAGAAGCTGTTGTTCTTATTGATGATGTGCTTACAACAGGCAGTACAGTCGAAGCCTGTGCATCTGAATTAAAAAAGGCCGGTGTAAAAAAAGTATTTGTAATAACTGTTTTTATTGTAGATTAAACTTGCGGAATTGACAGTGCGGTAGTGTGGTAGTACGGTAGTGTGAATTTTCAATTTGATTACTTTTAAAAATAAGGTTATAATGTCAAAAATATGAAGTTTTGCTTTTCCCGTTTTTACTGGGGCGTTAAAATATTCATGTTTCCTTGTGGTTGATTATTAAAAAATCACTTGAATTTTAAAATATGAGGTTATAAATCGTTATGGAAGAAGAAATCCCAGGATATACAGTGTCAGAAGCTGTTACAGAAGCCCGCCGCTGCCTTAATTGTCCTAAACCGCTTTGCAAAACAGGCTGCCCTATAGAAAATGACATTCCTCAGTTTAATCATGCTTTGGCTCAGGGAAATATGGGAGAAGCCTACAGAATTATTTCCCAGAAAAGTAATTTGCCTGCAATTTGTGGAAGAGTTTGTCCTCACGAAAATCAGTGTGAAGGCCACTGTGTTCTTGCAAAATCCGGCAAAGGTATAAAAATCGGCCGTATAGAGCGCTTTATTGCAGATTTTTATTCCGAAAACAATTTGTCCAGCGAAAAAGTTGTTCAGAAAACAAAGGGCAAGGTTGCTGTAATAGGTTCAGGTCCTGCAGGTCTTACTGTGGCTGCCGATTTAGCCAGAAAAGGTTTTGAAGTTGTTGTTTTCGAAGCTGAAGGGGAGCCGGGTGGTGTTCTTTTGTATGGAATTCCAGATTTCCGTCTTCCAAAGGAAATTGTCCGCAGGGAAACAAAAAACATTGAATCTCTTGGTGTTACTTTTGTTACCAATACTCTTGTTGGAAAAGACATTACAATCGATAAAATGTTCGAAGACGGTTTTGAAGCCGTTTTTATTGGTACTGGAACAGCCATTGCAAAAGGTCTTGGAATTCCAGGAGAAGATTTAAAAGGCGTAATTCAGTCCAGTTATCTTTTGCGCATGACACGGCTTTTTAAAGACGGTAATGTGGGCAGAGAAGAGGTTCCTGTTGAAGAAGGTGACGAAGTAATTGTTATTGGTGCAGGAAATGTTGCAATGGATGCCTGTCGTACGGCTGTAATGATGAAAGCCCGTCATGTAACTGTATGTTATAGAAAAACTATTGAATTCATGAAGGCTGCAAGAGCTGAGTACGATGGTGCTGTAAAGGACGGCGTTGATTTTAAATGGGAACATGCTCCTGTTGAAGTTGTTGGAAAAGACGGTAAAGTTACCGGTTTAAAAGTTTCAACTCCAGATGGCGAAAAAATTATTCCGGCAGATAAAATTCTTCTTGCAGTAGGGTCAAAACCGTCTGGCAGCGTTATTGCTTCTACCGATGGAATTGATGCCGATGAATCAGGTTATGTAATTACAAGCCAGAAACCTTACGGCATGACTGCTAAAAAAGGAGTTTTTGCAGGTGGTGATGTTGTTCATAAACCTGCAACTGTCGTTCTTGCCATGAAAGAGGCCAAAAAAGTTGCCCAGGGAATTTCTGACTACATCGAAGCCAGACATCTTCTTGGAGTTTAATGCAAATCGTCTGGCTGATATTTGTTTCAGCCAGTTATCTTGATAAAAAGAGGAGTGCTGATTATGGCAGAAGGAAATCAGATTCAACTTGTTACTTTTCAACTTGGTGAAGAACTTTATGGCGTTGATATTATGGATGTTAAAGAAATCGTAAAAGTATGTGCCGTGCGCCAGATTCCCAATGCTCCGTACTATGTGGAAGGAATTTTCAATCTCAGAAGCGAGATTATTCCTGTAATGAATCTTCATAAGCGTTTTCAGATTAAAAAACTTGAAGTATCAGAAGAAGAGGAGTTTGAAGGCGGTTTTATTATCCTTAACATTGATGATAATAAAATCGGCATAATTATCGATAAAATTGCCAGAGTTGTTTCCGTAAATATGGAAGATGTAAAAGCTCCGCCTCAGATGATAAGTGGAATTGGAACGGAATATATTCAGGGTGTTATAAGGCAGGAGGATCACTATCTTATAATGCTGGATATACGGAAGCTTTTCAATCCTAAAGAACTTCAGAAAATTTTCGACAGCGAATAGGCTGCTGAAAAATACTGGTTTTGTTTCAGTGGAATGACTGTTATTTGTTTTTCGTGCTTCTCATCCCGTCTTTTGTGGCGGGTGTTGTCGTATAAAGTGTGGTGTTGTCCGGCACAGCGGTGACAGGTATTTTACAAAACTTCTGCAAAAATGTATAAAATCAAAAAACAGGAAGTAAGATGATTCAAACTTTTAGTTCAACAATCCGCAGAAAAGAAATGGATGCGGTTTTAACATGTATGGTTGATGAAAAAACAGGTCCAGGGGAGTTGAATTCCCGTTTTGTTCAGGGAATAAAAGAATTTTTCGGCTGTGATGGCGCTGTTGCCTTTAGAAGTCCGTCCATAGCACTGTCTTATATTTTAAAAGCTCTGGATTTGGAAAAAAATACAGGAATAATGGTAAGTGCCCTTGCCCCGTACTGGCAGCTTTGTGCAATCGAAAATTTGGGCTATAAACCTGTTATTCTTGATGTCAGGGAAGAAACCGGCCTTATAGATTGTCAGATTGTTCAGCAGGGAATTGCTTGTGGTGGCAGGTTTCTTATTCTTCATGAGTCTATGGGAATTTTACCGGAAATAGAAAAAATATGTGCTTTGGGTATTCCTGTTATTGAAGATGTGTCTCAGTCTGTAGGTGCAACTGTCGAAAAAATCAGTGATGATGAAAATGTTTCGGAAGTGAATTCAAAAAATAAAAAAAATCGAGCCGGTACTTTTGGGATTTTTTCCATTATGGGGCTGGAGGAATTTGATACTGTAACCGGTGGTGGTGGTGCTGTTGTTATTGCCCCCCAGCGCCGGGACTGGATTGTCTTGAAAAAATATACAGATTGCGCTCCCAGTACAGATATCCTTCCCGATATAAATTCAGCACTTGCCCTTGTTCAGTTAAAGGAATTCAACAGAAACGAGAACCTTAGAAAAATAATATATGCTTCCTATGTTCAGGCTTTGCGTTCAGGTAAAAACAGAACATTTAACAGGGGAACCGGGGAATTTTCTACAGTCTGGTCTTTTCCTGTGGTGCTTTCCGGTGCATTTAAGGATGTAAAACAATATGCTGCAAAAAAAGGTGTGGAAATTAAAGCTGCCTACGAAGACAGTATTATAAGTCATCTT
>CAMAFU010000177.1 GCA_945833725.1 uncultured Treponema sp. | reverse complement strand
TTCTTCAGGAAAGGACAAAATGTATAAAGCAAGGGCTTTTAAAGCCTGGTTATAATCTTTCTGCTGAATCAGGCTGTCAATCTGCCAAAGGCTCATTACGCCGTACTGCACAGCTTCTCCAGCTTCCTGAGAAAATACCGGGAAAAATGAGAAAATCAAACATAAAACTAAAAAAAACTTTTTAAAAAAATTCAAAAAAATACCTGCTTTTTCTAAAAAAAACTACAATGGAATGCATTATATTTCCATGTAATTCTTCAGTAAATTTTCGGTATAAATTCTTATGGAGTATAGAAAAAAAACCGAAAATCATAGAGAACAGCTATGAAAAATCCGATTACAAAAACAATATTTTTTCTTTTTCTCATTAACTTTAATATATTTGCCGGTCAGAATTTTACAAGTTTTCCATCCCTTAATATTCCTGCAGGGGGAAGATGCGAAAGTCTCGGAACAGCCATGACAGCAATGTGTGACGATCCTTCATTTATGGATTACAACCCCGCCGTTTCCAGCATACTGAAAGAAACTCAGGCCGCAGTTTTCCACAATTCCCAAATATCAGGCGGATTAATGGAAACAATTACCGGCACAACAAGATTCAATAATTTTGGCACAGGTTTTCAGCTTAAAACATTTTTTTCGCCCCTTTCAAGGTACAATCTTTCAGGCACAAAAAATAGTTCCAGCTATTATTCAGAAACAAGCCTTGCAATAAACACTTCGTATAATTTTTTTTCAGGATACGATTTTAAAGGACTGGCAGCCGGTATTTCCCTTCGCTCTACATGGCGAAACATGCCTGATTATACAGACAGTTCCGCTCTGGCTTTTACGGCAGATTTTGGTCTTCTTATGCGCTTTAATTTCTTTAAGGAATTTACTTCTGATATGCCAAACCTTTCTGTGGGACTAGCCGCAAACAATATCGGCTTTTTTCTTACAGGATTTAAAAGCGGACTAAAAACAGAAACATCCCTTCCGTCAAAAATTTCTATAGGTCTTTCCTACAGGCCAATAAAAAAACTTCTTGTGAATTTGGAATTCCGTCAGCCTGTAAATTTAAAAAACATCCTTCTTTCCGAAAGTTTTGCCGTTGCAGCCGGATTGGAATTTTCGTTTACAGATTTTTTCGATGTTGAAGGCGGCATTCTTTTTCAAGATGGAAAAACTAAATTAAGTACAGGAACGCAATTTTCTTTCCGGAAAATTCAAATGAGCCTTAGCTATGCCTGTACGCTGGATTCAACTACACAGGAACATTCAGTAAGTCTGGCCGCAAAAATAAATTTAGGCGACAAAGGAAGAGCCCAAAACGATGAACAGGTAAAAAAACTTTATGCAGAAGGAATTGAACTTTATGCAAAAGGCGAAAAAGAAAACATGCTTAAAGCAATAGAAAAATGGGAAGAAGCAAAAAAACTGTCCGCCTCAACAGGAATAAAATTCGATCCGGCAATAAAAGCAATAAAAACAGCAAAAGAACTTATTTCACTTCATCAGCAAATAATTTCAGTAGAAAAACAGGATTAGGGCGGCTTTTTGCCCTGCTTCACGATGTTCCGCGATGGCAAAAACCAGACTATCCAGGGTTCCGCGCAAAAGCGCTCCATTCGGCAAGCCGAACGCCTGGGGCGCCCTTCCTATTCTTGCCGCAATGCCACTGCCCTTTTTAATGTTAATGCTTTTTGGCAAAAATCTTATAATTCATCCATGGGAAAAGCGGCTGTTTTTTTTCAAGGGAAGTAAGCCATTCCGTGCTTACAATATTAGACCCTAAAGAATCAAACACAGTAGTAAAAGCCTGCACACAGGAAACAAAATATTTTTTGGAAAAATCTTCCATTGTGCCTTCGTGCATCATTTTTGCCAGTTCCCCAGACTGAGCAAGAATCAATTCTTTTGCACCAAGATTCAAAAGTCTTTCTTTTAAACCTGTATCATCAGGAAATCTTTCCGCCAAATCAATCATCCTTTCACACATTTTTCTTGTGTAAAAAATCATCCAGCTGTTGGAACTGTCCAGCAAATCTTCACCGTATCCAGTACCGCTGGCAGCAGAAAGATAAGGATCTATACGGGGAAGCGTAAACTGATTTTTTATAAGGCTGGAAGGAAGAACAAAAGAAGAGTTTTTATTGGAAAGTATTATCTGCCTGAAAAATTCCATGCCCTCTGCCCAGCTTTGCCCCAAAAGAACTGCATCAAAAGTACATATTAAATTTACACTTCCGTTGCAAACTTCATAAGCCTTTTCCAGCCTGGAATTTTCGCATTCCAAAAATTTAAGTGCATCAGCTTTTGCCTGTTGGAAAGCAATTTTGCTGTCATAAGAAGAATTTTCATCAGCTTTTGACCAATAGCGGTATAAAGTATTCGCTCTCGGACAATTTTCACCTAAAAAACAGTCAAGGTCTTTTGAAGAAAGTTCAAAACCAATATCCCGCCGCTGATTTTTATAAACGGCAGAAGAAACATAACCTGTTTCAGGATTTTCTATGTCATTACATATTTGAGAATCCCGGCCAAAAAGAACAAGGGAATTCCAGCATCGCACTGGAGAAAAAATTCCTGTTTCAGGAACTTTTTCACTAAAAAGTATGCTTTGGGAATCAACAATAGTGTATGTTATTCCATAAGAACGAAGCACGCCTTCAACACCAGGTGCATACCCCATATACGGAAGAAAAAAACCTTCCGGGAAAGTTCCAAAATATTTTTTATGGGACATTATTCCGGTTTCTACCTGAGCATTAAGAATTTCTGTCATATCTGCATAATGAGGAAAAAAACAATAGGAACCGGCAGTAGCAATAATTTCTACAATGCCCTTAGAATAAAAAGAAGCAAATTCTTTTATAAGGCTGCAATTACATACATCAACAAAAAAATTCCTGTCATCTATAGCCTTTTTTAAAATTTCTTCTGCGTTTTGTTTCTGGTCATTATCATTTTCAAGGCGGACAATTTCTTTTTTGCCCAGTTCAATTCTTCTGTCAAGCCACTGCACATATTGAGATTGAAGGAGGGAATCATCAAGCATGGCACAAACAGAAGGAGAAAGAACAATGGAAAATCTGGCATCAATGTTCTGATCTTCAATTTCGTGAAGAAGCCTTACCAGCGGAATATAAGTCTGGCTTACTGCGCTAAAAAAAATATCGTTTTCAGGAGAAGGATTTTCACCATCGGCAGTAATTTGCCTTATATAAGGTTGATGTGCAACAACAACAAGACCAAGATTTTTTGATGACATATTTTTAACTCCAGTTTTTATAAAAAGGACTGACGGTGATTTTCAAAATGAGAACTGAGAAGCTGTTTCATACCGGAAAGCTCAATTAGAGGCGGAAGTTCCACATCTCTACCCGGCAAAGCTTTATTAAGAATCTGAGGACTAAAAGGAAGACGGATTTTTTTTGAAATGCACAGATTTTCTTCCTGCCCGCCTGAAAAAACAGCAGTTAAATCAACACGAACAAATTTTCTGCCCGGTGAAAGAAGAATATACTGCTGGCGGTCAGAAATTCCGATTTGAATGTCAAAAGATTCCACAGGATTATCTGCATCTTCTGTTTCCCAAAAACTAACCCGAAGCAAAACAGAAGTCAGCATGGAAGATGAAGAAAGACGGGCTAAATCAGCAGCACTAATATCCCAATAAACATAAATCCAGGCAGGATTCCGTAGAATTGCACAAATAGAAGTTTCGTTAAATGTTTCCGCAAGTTTTTCGGTATTATTGATTACAGGGGCATCTTCACTGGCAACAATATCGTCTTCATTTTCCTGTGAAAGTTCCTCTGCAACTTCCAGAAGTTCAGCAATAATAAAACTTCTGTTAAGATTATCAGGAATATCAATTCCAAAATCATCAGCCAGAGAAATTAAATCTGCCGATGACAGAGTTTCCAAATACGAACGGTTCAACAATTTTATATCCATAACATTTTCTTTCATTCATAATCTAAAAAAAACAACATAATGTCAATTATAACCGTAAAAATATATGGCTAAAAAATATACAGGCTAAAGCAAAAAAAACTGCCCTGTGCCGGAAAAACTCCAACATTCAGGGCAGTTTTTTTGTTCAAAAAAGTTTCAAAAACTTAGAAACTTCCTGC
>CAMAFU010000176.1 GCA_945833725.1 uncultured Treponema sp. | reverse complement strand
TTTTTAACGATTCTTTTCAACGTACAGACCGTTTTACTTATCTGTTTTTTATCACGTCCGGTGCTATACTTACGATATGAAAACAACGCCTTTTTTACCGGGACATAACGAACGGCTGAACAAACAGCTTTTATTCACTGCGGAAATAGACAAGATGACGCACGTTTTGCGCCGTACGCTTTTAACTGACGGCTCCCGAAGGGAAAACGATGCGGAACATTCATGGCATATTGCCGTCATGGCACTTCTTTTTGAGGAATATGCGGCGGAAAAGCCGGACACAGGACGAGCAGCAAAAATGCTTGTCGTCCATGACCTTATAGAAATATATGCCGGCGACACATTTGCGTATGACGAACAGGCAAATCTTGATAAAGAAGAACGGGAAAAAAATGCCGCGGACAAGCTGTTTTCCCAGCTGCCGCCGGAACAGGGAAAAGAAATCCGCAGTCTGTGGGAAGAATTTGACGCAATGCAGACAGCGGATTCAAAATACGCAAACTGCATGGACAGAATCCAGCCGTTTCTGCACAACACGCTTACCGGCGGACATACCTGGATTCAGGCAGGAGCAAAACGGTCGATGGTTGAAAAACGGATGGAAATAGTAAGGGACTTTATGCCGGACGTATGGAAGTGGGCAGAACTCAATATTCAGAACGGTATAAAGGAAGGGTGGATTACAGACTGCCAGACTGCCTGAAACAACTGATACTACATACTGCCTGCCGTTCATGCAGTTACGGTGCACGGCAAGCAGCAGCCATTCGTATTTACTTGCACAAACGGGGGGGGGTAATTTAATCCCAACTCACTTTGGCATGACCGGCATGGAAATGAGGGCTAGGCTTTTAGGCGGAAAGTTCACGATTAAATCCAGTGCGGAAACAGGAACAGAAATTCGGGTGGAGATTTCAGTTTTCTAGGGGAAAGTTTTTTCACTCCATCTGTTGAATAGCATTCTCTATGTCATACTAACACAAAATGACATAGAGAATATGGTGCAGGCGAAAAACTGCTTATTTGCCTTTTAGCACATTGCCAATCGCATACAAGGGATAAACGCGGATGTCCTCATACTTGCAGAAATTTTCGAGCGAAGTGCGCAGTCCATAGGGGCGATGTTTTTCTGAAAGAAACAGACGGAGACTTTGCATAGAACCTTTTTTGTTTGCCTTTACTTCTACAGGGATAATTTCTTCATTGCGCTGAATTATATAATCAACTTCCGCATTGCTTCCCGATTGTTCACGATGCCAGCAGTACAATTGGGTTTTCTCATAAACAGAAGCAGCTTTTACAAGTTCTGTCCCGACAAAAGTTTCTGCAACAGCACCTTTGTTAATCACATCTAAATCAGAAGAAATAAAAATATCTTCGGCCTTAAGATTCAGCTGCCGCTGGAGAAGTCCTGTGTCAAAATATATCATCCGCTGATAGTCGGTTTTTACTTCCGCCCCTAAAGGAATGCCGTTTGCGTTTGAATGTGTAACAGGATATACAAGCCCCGCAAGAATCAGTGTTTCAAGCGCTGTTTTTACCTGTTCAGCCTTTAAGTTTTGGTTTACATGACTGTATACAAATTTTCCCTGTCCCTGCCGCGCGACTGAATTAAAAACTTCATCAATCCTGCTTTGGGGAACGCGCTTTCTGTATTTTGCAAAATCATCACGATAAGAAATCAAAAGGTCGTTTTGAATTTTCTGACATTCAAGAAAACTTTTTGTGGTTATCCAGGTTCGTACAACTTCCGGAAGTCCGCCAATAAAAAGAAAGGTACGGAAATTTTCAAGAAGTTTTTCGTGCAGCACAGAATCAAGCGGATTTTCCGGGCTTGCAGAAAGCATTTCTTTTTTTAACATTGATGCCCCTTGAGCATCCAGGAATTCACAAAAACTTAGCGGATACATAAAAACAGACCGTATACGGCCTACTCCAAACGAAGGCAGCTCTTCCAGTGCAAATTCCAAAAGTGAACCTGCGGCAATTACATGTAGACCGGGCATTTGCTCGTAAAAATACCTGAGCAAAGAGATTGCGTTGGGGCAGGATTGAATTTCATCAAAGAAAATGAGCGTCTTGTTTTGTTCAACGGGAATTTCCTTTAAGACGGATATTCTTTTGCAGATTTCAGAAACTGACAGATTCTTGTTGAACAATTCTGCAATGCCTGCATTTTCAGGTGCGAGAAAATCAATCTCGATGTAATATTCAAATGATTCTGCAAGTTTTCGCACAGAAGAAGTTTTTCCCACTTGTCTTGCTCCGCGGAGTAAAAGGGGCTTCCTGTCCTTTGAGTTTTTCCAGTCAAGAAAAAAGAAATCTATATCGCGTTTGATGTAATTATCTGTACTCATAAGAAAAACGTATCAAAATGGCACCGAAAAATCAAGATAAACGGGTAAAAATGGCACCGAAAAACAAGTGTATATGGACTAAATTGGCACCGAAAAACAGCTTGTACCAATCAACAAAAAGTTCGCACATTTTTCGCAAAAAATCTACTTTAGTCCCAGTGTTTTCCGGGAGTAAACTCCCTATTTTATTGAAGAAAAGAGATATAAAATGCAAGCATAGGGGTAAAAATTATATAACATTTTTTATGTCAGAGAGAGAAAGACACGTTGTCATTGCAATTAAACTTAAACTTCATAAAATGTCAGAAAATGAACGTAATGAGCTTTTGCAGAAATTTAGAGAGCCGCCGTATACAAAAGAACAGTTTAACGGAATCAGGCCGCCTTCTCTTAGCTTAGTTTCAGATCTCAAGGAGTGTACCGAATGAAAAATCGAAAAATGCCAAAAGAAACTTACGAACAGTGCCGCTTTATTTACTTTGTTCAGTTTTTTAATCTTATAGCCGGGGGAATTGATCAGACTCCTGAGGTAGAGCTTCTTGAAAAAAAACATCCCTTATCATAAAAGAAGCCGAAAAGAACTTTCGCGATAGAATTTTTGTGCCAGATTTTAGAATAATTCCAGGCTCTTATAAAGATTTCAAAGGCATAAACCGCTTTTCAGAATTCCTTCGTCCTCATTTTTCACGCCTAAGTTTTATTTTTAATATTTTTCCGTCTGTCCGCCTGAACTGGACAAGCCATCCAAAAAAACTTTACTGGCGTTACACCAGGCTCATAGAAAAGCTTCTCACTCCCGAAGAAAAAGAAATCATAATCCGCGAAAACCTTCGTGACGACGAAACTTCCGGCCACCGCGGCCCCGAATGGGACTGTTATGCCGAAGTTTTCTGGAGCCTGATTCAGGAAGAAAATATGTGATGGTTCTTCTTATGACTCGTTCACGAGTTTTCCTGTAATATGTTCAATTTCCAGTTCCAGACACTGAACACTTGGAAGGACATTTTTAGGTCATTTTCAAGATGTTCTTTGTCATCAGTGAACTCTACAGGAAAAAGAATCTCTCACTCTATTACGGAAAGCGCAGACTGAAAAATACAACAGAACCTTTACGTGAAAGTACGTTCAGTTTTTTATGCACAGCAATTTTATCTTCAAACCGCTTCCGAACGGACAATCCTGCTCCGGGCCGAAAGTTTTTCCTGTGCATCATAACGGTCATGCCGCCTGTTTACAAAATAGACAGGAACATTTACGGCAACAATAATAAGATTCAGAATGTAGACGGCAAGCACGTAACTTACAGTGCCGGAATGAATTTTTGCTATAATGCCGGCTGCGTATCCTGCCACAATCAGAAGGATAAAACGAAGGCTCATATTTTTTGCCGTTTTTGCCTTTGCGTTTTTCCAGACATTAATCGGCCACGAAAGACCGAAACACACCAGCATAACCGTTTCCAAAACCTCAGACATACGATTCTTCCTTTTTCTTGAAAAATACGGAATTCGTTCCGTTCGTAATGAATATACAGCACTTATTTCATAACTTCTAATATATTATTTTTATCATTTTAATAACGGATTATTATCGTTTTAGCACTTGAAAAAATAATTCATACTGTTAAAGTTATGAAAAGTACCGGACTGATAAATAAAATAAATCAGACAGTCGGAACACAGGAAAACAGACAGAATGGAACTTACGCAGCTTAAATATTTTTTAGAAGTAGCACGCACGCAGCACGTTACAAAAAGTGCCGAAACGCTGAATGTTGCCC
>CAMAFU010000175.1 GCA_945833725.1 uncultured Treponema sp. | reverse complement strand
CCGGTATTTTCGAGTTGTAGTTTTCGATCATGGAATCTATGTTGTGGCTGCAGCCGGAAACCAGAAGCAAAAACACTAACGAAAAAAGCGGAATTTTATTAATCTTCACTTTTTTTCTTTTTACCTCCTCCAAGCGTTATGTTAAAGCCAACTTCCCCGCTGAAAGAAAGCCCTAGCACCTGATCGTATTCACCGGCTACAGAAAACCGTATGAACCTCCAGCCGGCACCAACTCGAACAGCACCATAAAACGAACAGAAAGGATCGCTCCACAGCGCTTCCATACCTAATCTTGCATTCCAGAGCCAGTTTAAAGAAAGTCCGGCTTCCAGTTCTGCAAAAACTTCTACATGGTCAAAAAACGGATAAAATACAAAACCTAGCGGGGCATAAATTTTTAACCCCGTAAGTTTTGGACTTGCCATTGGGCTTCCGTTTAAAGTGTATGTATAGGGGAAATCCCCCAGTACAAATGCCATAAATGGCTTTGCAACACCGCCAAAATAAAACGGTTGTATTAAATTATAATTCAAATATCCAAATCCAACAGATAATTCCAAGTTATAATGGCTGGGCGGAAGAGAAATTCCTATATCTGTTATAAGACAATGGCCTTTTTTGTAAATTACATCAAAATCATTTTCTTTTTTTACCAAAGGCGGTTGGGTTGAAGAGGCTGTTTTTGAAGAAGCTTGGTCAGAATCTTTTGAATCTGCCCCGTTTTTATCGGACTTTCCACTGCCGCTTTCCTTTTCTCTTTCTTTTAAAGCCTGCTTTAATGCTTCGGTTAAATCTTTTATTTCAGACTTTCCGCTGTCGGGAATATTTTTGGAATCTTCTTTATTTACATATTTTTTGCCCTTTTCGTCCCAAACTTTTCCAGTCAGACTCCAGCGGTAAATGTAGCCGTTTTTTGTTCCTCCTAAAAGAAATTCTCCGTCTGGCGAAAAATCCAGCGAAAGTACAGAATCCTGGCCGTCTACAAGAAAAAACGATTGAATCAGCTTTCCATTTTTTGAATCGAAAATTTTTACGGAACCGTTTTTTGCGGCGGCGGCAAGTTTTAATCCGTCGGGACTAAAAACAACGGCATTGGCAAACATTGTGCCGTCTCTTATAACCCGGCTGCCAATTTTATCTGTATAAGAAATGATGATATTTGATTCGTCGGAGGCGGCGGCAAATTCCTTTCCGTCGGGGCTGAACCTCATTTTTATGTTTGATTTTACATACCGCGGCACTTCCTGAAGTACTTCCCCGGAAGCAGAATCTACAATTATGCCCCGACCATCAACTGTTCCTATAAGAATTTTTGTTCCGTCGGAGTTTACATCTACGGAGTAAATGGGAGAAGGAGCATCGTAAATTTTCTTTTGTATAAAATCTTGAGTTTCCATCAGCCTGAAAAATCCGGTTAAAGTTCTGCCTTTTGTAGCAAACGCAACAGAAAAACCGTTTTCAGAAAGAAAATCACCGTCTGTTACCGCATACCCGGAACTTTCTGTTATTTTTGCAGGTTTTGATGAATTTTCCAGATTGCGCACAATTACAGAGCTGTCGCTGCCTACAGACAAAAACCATTTTCCATCCCGGCTGAAACGGCTGGAAACAACAGGCACTCCATGTTCAACAAGAAAAGATTTTGTAGTGTTTGTGTCGGCATACCATAAAAGCACAAAATTATTGCCGGAAGTTGCAAAAATAGAACCTTCCGGGCTCCAGGAAACTGTATAAACGGCACTGTCGGCTTTGCCAATAATGTAACTGGTGCCCTGACAAAAAGTTTCCATAGCAGAGAGAATAATAAAAATGCTCAAAAAAAACTTACGGCAGCTGTTCATTTTTACTGTACGGAATTTTAAAAACAATTCCGCAAAACATTTATCGGCAGGAATTATACGCAACTTTAGAAAAAAGTTAAAAACTGCTTCTCCCTGTTTTTGCAAAAAAAATTATAAAAAAAAAGAAATCTTCTGTTGACATAATTTTTTTTTATGTATACTATAGAGCAATCACATTCCCCGATTGTGTAATGGTAGCACTTCAGATTCTGGTTCTGACTGTGGGGGTTCGAATCCTCCTTGGGGAACTACAAAAGGGGCTGACTTTTGGTCAGCTTTTTTTGTGCACAAACCATCAGGCTCCATCGAATATCGGTTTAGTTCATCGCCCTCTCAAGGCGGAGAGACGGGTTCGACTCCCGTTGGAGCTATTTTATTTCTTCAAAATCTTCCAGTTCACAAAACTGCACCCCTTCTCCATCTTCCACATCTTTACATAAAGTTTTTCCAATAACTTTTTCAAGATACTCAGGGCTTATTCCAGGCGTAAGGATTTTTTCTGTCCGCAAAACTTCTACATCACCTTCTTGAATTTTATGTCCTTTTTTTAAACTTTTCATGTAGTGAAGGCTTCTGTTTGTTCTTCCGTAATTGGCTTTTTCCGACGGGGCAAGGCATTTTTCGCCTGTACCAAGAATTTTTTCAATTTTTTTCATGCCTTCTGTATCTGCCAGCTGCTTTATAATCTGCTTTTCGCCCTCTTCCTTTCCGTAGCGGTTCATTACAGCATCGCACAGGTGAATAAAATGGCACATAAACGAAAACTGCTCCGTTGTAAGGGCAACAGGATCATCAAGTCCTTCTGTATCGTTACTGATTGTTATGTGCTTTTCTATAACAGATGCCCCCTGACTTATTCCCAAACAAGGCACAAGAACAGGACTTTTTGAATGGTCGCTTACTCCCACATTTATTTTAAATTCACTTTTTAAGTTTTTAAGCAGGCGCAGGTTATAGTCTTCTTCGGGAGCAGGATAACTTGTAACACAGTGCAAAAGCGAAACTTCCTGCGTGCCAAGAATTTCCAGAGCCCTTTTTATATCGCTTTTAAGGGAAACGCCGGAAGACAAAATTACTTTTATGTCTTTTTCCCTGCCTTTTCTTAAAGCTGCCAGTTCTTTCAGCATTGGAATGTGGTTAAGTTCTGGGCTTGCAATTTTTACCCAGTCCGGCTCAATTTCTAAAAGTTCCCTTAAGGACTTTATGCCAAAAGGTGAACATATAAATGAACCGCCCTTTTTTTTTGTAAAATCCCGGCAAACTGCAAAAAATTCTGGGCTTACTTCCAGTTCTTTAAAACGGTTGTACAGAGGAATGTTTCCCCCCGGCAAAAGCACATTTCCTGTTTTAGGATGAAGTATTTCTGAAGCATACACCCACTGAAATTTTACGGCATCGGCTCCAGCGTCAAGAGATTTTTCTATAAGTTCCAGAGCCTTATTTATATTACCAAGATGAGAAGTGCCTATTTCTGCAATAACAAAAGTTTTTCCTTCTGTAAAATTCATATACTCCCAAAGCCCGCCGGTCTTTCTGCTTAAATTTTCAGTAATTGTATTTTATAAAAGGTTAAATGTCGAGGTTTACATTTTTCAGACATTTTCAATTTGAACAGTCGCGGTTGGAAGCCCCTGTTTTCCGCAACTAATGCACTTGCCCTGTCTGACTGATTTGTCTGTCTTGTGCAGAATTTTCATTGTGGTATAATGCTTTTTATGCTTCAAAAATTACTGAAACTTTTAAAGGCCTTTAACGGCAATGTTGCTCCCGGAGAAATTGCCCACGCTTTTGCATGGGGAGCTGTTCTTGGTTTTATGCCTAAAGACAATCTCTTATGGTACATTCTCTTTGTATTCGTTCTTTTTGTAAGGATTAACAAGCCTTCTTACCTTGTAATGATTCTTATAGCCTCAGGCATTTCCCCAGCTTTGGATGGCCTTTTCGACACTATAGGCTATGCTTTTCTTACAGTTCCAGCTTTTTCAAATTTTTTTGCTGCCCTGCTGGAAGTTCCTTTTGCAGCCTTTACAAAATTCAACAACACTGTAGTTGCCGGTTCTTTTCTGGCAGGAATAGTTCTGTACATTCCGCTTTACTTTACAGGAAGGCTTCTTGTATTTTTGTGGCGCAAATATGCCGCTTCCCTTATAAAAAACTCAAAAATATCAAAAGTCATTAATAAAATCCCTCTAATCGAAAAAATTATAGAAAAGGCAGGGGAAATCTAAATATGAAAAAATCTACAGAAAATAAAGAAAAATTACCTCAGAAAAAAGCATCTTCTGCAAAAACAGAAAAAAAGCAGAAGTCC
>CAMAFU010000174.1 GCA_945833725.1 uncultured Treponema sp. | reverse complement strand
CGCTTCATTCGACGCAGCAAAGCTGCTTACGAACGGCTTCGCCGCCCCTACTATCCTTGCCGCAGTTTAAACTCAAACTTGAACCCGTAAAAAAGGCTGCCTTTTCATTCTGCTTTAAAGCGCAAAACTAAAAGACAGCCTTAAAAAATTACGCGGTAAAAACTTAAATTACTGGTATGTAACTTTTACCTTTCCAGAAAGTCCACTTGCACCTGCAAGTAAGATTCCCTTTTCTTTATAAACTGCTAATGTTTCACCTTCCAAAGTCGTACTGTAACCGCTTGTTAAATTGCTGTCCCACTCAAGTTTTTGCTGGTTATTCCATGAAGAATCAGTTGCAATAGTAAACCACCATTCACCAGAACCAGAAACTTCATAAACTTCAACTTTTAATTTTGTTACAGTAAGATCTGTAAATGAAGATGCAGAAACAATCTCTTTTAAATTACCGTCAAAACTATATGATGTTTCTGCAAGAATTTCTTTCCATTCGGAAGTGTCTTTTGCACTCACATCAAGAGAAATACCTTCTGCATTATATTCAAACCAATTAGTATAAGATGTTTCTACAGCATTGCCGTCTTTGTCTTTTACTGTAACAGTTACATTGTTAAACCAGCCGTAAGAGTTGGCATATTTTTTTTCGAGGGAAACTGTTGCAGAAGCACCGTCTTCGCTTACAGTACAGTCAGCATCAACATAAGTTCCGCTATCGGCACCGTAATTAATCTTTACCGAGCCACCTGGAACAGTAAATCCTTTGAAAGTTAAAGTTAAATCAGCTTTTTCTTCTGAAGGATAACCGTAAGTAAAACTAACGCCTGCGGATTTTTTTTCATCAAAGTTAAACCATTCACTATCGCCGCTTTTTAATACAAGGTTTTCTATTTTTTTATCATTCTCATCGTAAGCTGCAATAAATTTTACATTTACATAGCCATCAGCATTTACATACAGATTGCTGACCAAATCATCTGCAGTGTCTGTAATATATTTTTTTATAGACGAATACATTCTGTATTTGTTAGATTCATCATTTCTATCCTGAATAATATATTCAAAAGATGCTGGAGAAATGCCTTCTTCAAAATTAAATGTTGCTTTAAGTTTTTCCTCTGTTTCAGGTTTTACTGTTACAGGGAAAGTAACTGTTTTTGAAGAATCTTCCTCTATACGAGCCGTAATGTCGGCTGTTCCAACTTTAACTCCTGTAACCGTTATTTTTTTTGCTTCTGCATCGTATAAAGCTGTTGCAACATCGCTATTGCTGGATTCAACGATTACAGTTCCTGTTGCTTCTACATCCACTTTTTTTGCATTTGCCTCTCCTGCCCTTGTAGGAAGAAGATCTGTGTCGAGGGAAATTGAATACTCAATTTTGTCTTCTGTTTTTGGCGGCGTGCTTTCCGGCTCTTGGGAACCATTATTACAGCCAAAGAACAACATTCCCAATGCAAAAATTGCACCAAAACAATAAACAGTTGATTTATATTTTATAAGCCTTACGGCCATAAACTGTTACAGCGAAAATAAATTAAGGGAATCAAAAGCCCTGCCTTTTAAGCTGAACATGGAATATTTCCACACCCCGGGCATATCGGCACCCCACACAAAAAATCCCGTACCGCCAGAAAGATTAGTTTCTTCCATTATGTGGCGGAGAACATTCACTTGATTCTGCAATGTGCCTTCTACAATATTATATTCCGTTCCTTCAACAGTTAAAGTTTTTAAAGACAAATCATCATAAACTTCTTTAGTTTCAGGATTTATAAGGTTATTTCGTGCATTTTGAAGGGATGTACAGTCTTCTGCGTAAGAGCCGTAATTCCAATACATGCTGGATTCTACAACCATTACTTCTTTTCCGCCATTTTTTATTGATTTTATGTTGTCCTTAAGAGACTGGATTGTTCCGTGGCTTTTTTCCCATGGATAATAAGAAAGTCCTGCAATGTCCCAGTCGCAGGAAGAAAGTTTATTCAATATGGTTGCAGCTTTTCTGTTTGTAACATGGAGAATTATTTTTATTGAAGAATCCACTTCCCTTACAGCAGAGCAGCCTGCCTGAATGTATTTTGCAAAATTTTCCCCGGAAGAAGAACCGGAAACAGCAGAATCGGCAGTTTTTCCAAAAGATTTTTGAGTTAAAATACCGCTGTCAATTTCGTTTCCAACCTGCACATAATCTGGAAGAACATTTAAAGTTTTCATAATTTCGAGAACTTCTTTTGTGTAAGAAGAAATTTGTTCAGCCATTTTATCTGAATCTGCTATTTCCCGCCAGGAAGAAGGAATTATCTGTTTTCCAGGATCGGCCCAGTAATCTGAATAATGAAAATCCAGCAAAACTTTAAGACCTGCTTTTTTTGCCCGCTGAGCCATTCCTACCGTTCTTGCCAAATCGTTGTCGCCTGTAACACCGGAATCTGAAGCTTCTTCCTTTCCTTTTGCAGGTTCAACCCAAAGCCGTAAGCGAACAGTATTAACTCCCTTTTCCTTTAAAATTACGAAAAAGTCCCGGACTGTTCCCTTTGAATCTGTATATACAAGATTGTTTTCTTCGTAATAATCAACATAAGAAGCATCAAAACCGCGGATAAAATCTTGTGGCAGCGGAGAAGAAAGTTCTTTTACTGTTATAGAAGAAACATTTGCTTCAGGGATAATATCTGTGGCATTTTCATCTTGAGGAAGCACAGCAGTATCTCCACTCCATGAAGGATTGCTGCAGGAAACAAAAGCATATAAAACAAAAACGGAAGAAAAAGCCATAAATGTTTTTTCCATAATTTTTTTATTCAACAACATATTCAAAAGCCTCCCTCATGTTAATAATGTAAGATTCACTGGCATTGTCTGATGCCCAGCTGCTTTCAATATTAGAACCATCAGCATTTTTTGCTGCTGTTGCCGGAATATGGTCTGCAATGCTGGCAGATTCCCATTTGTTATCGCCATGATGAGAAACGGCAGCGTAAACATAAACAGTTTTTCCTATTCCAAGTCCAATGTCGCTCATAGGAATTTTATAAACAACAGTTGAAGAAGAAAGTCTGTTCAGCCAGTCCGAAGTGCTGTAGGAATTTGTAACATCAGAACCGGCAGCATCTAAAGCCCCGATCGTTTTATGAGATGCAAAAGAATTGTAATCAAGGGTTGTATAAATTTTTCCCTCTTTTACATAAGTTGTAATCTGCCCTTCTACAGAGGAATTTTCTGTAAAGGCTATTTTAGATCCCATTCCCACACGAGGTTCTGAGTCGCTAACCCATTTTACTTCTGTTGAAGCAGAGCCTCCTGCAGTATTTTCCAGAACATCAAGGAATACAGTAACAATATCTTCGTTGTAAAATGCCGGTGGATTGGAAAATTTAAGCTGGACATAAAGATTTTCGCTGTCGTTGTAAACTCCCAGAGTTGAAATATCAAAAGAAGCTCCAGAAGCAGAAGAAGGATTTGCCTCCGTATCAGAGGAAATAGAATTGTCCGTTGATTTTACATTCGAAAAAGTGATTAAAAAACTTCTCGTATAGCTTGAAGCATTTAATTCCGGCACAATTCCGCTTACAGTAAGTTTTCCTGTAAAAGACTGCTTGTAAAGATCTTTGCTGCAGACAAAATCAAGGCCTGTAAGACTAGAAGGTGTAACTGTAAAATCGCTGGAAGTTAAAGCCGTGTCTAAAGAGCCAGAAACAAGAGTAAAGGAAACGGTAGAGTTTTCTGCCAGAGTGATTTTTCCATAAGCCGGAAGATGAAACTTTACGCCGTCTGTTTTTGAAACAGAACTGAAACTTTCTCCGCCTTCCAGAAAATTTTTGCTGTACAAAGGCTTTATTTTTAACTTTTTAGAAAGAGTTTCAACGCTTCTTCCTTTTTGACATCCTTCATTACACACAAATCCTGAAAGGTTAAGGCTCATTTCCAATTCGTTGTTTTTTGCCGTTGAACAGTCCAAAAGTCTTGTTACGGGAGTCATGTTGAACCGAAAGCAATTTCCGCTGCGATTCAATTCTCCTGCAGAAACAGAACCGGAATCGCTGTCTGTATCGTCAAGAATAATTTTTCCGTTTTCGATTTTATATTCCTGCGTACAGTTTTGCCCAGAAACATTTTTATAGGTTACAGAAATATTTCCGCTTAATTTGCTTTTTCCATCGTTTGTGGATGCCACAGCAACTTTTTTATCGAAGGAAATATTGAGC
>CAMAFU010000173.1 GCA_945833725.1 uncultured Treponema sp. | reverse complement strand
ATAACTATTTGATTTTTTCCGTACTCATAGGAACATACAATTCCCTTTTCATTTTTATATTTTTTTACCCTGTCCTTTGAATCATAACTCCAGACTTCGCCGCCTTTTTTTATTAAATTTCCCCGGACATCGTAAGAATAGCGTGTTTCAAAACCCCGGCAGTCTGTTTCTGCCATAAGGAATCCCTTGTCGTTGTATTCCCTTTTAGATAAAAGTTCCCCATCTCGCCAGGTTTGTATGCAGTTTTTCCGGGAATCGTAGTAAAAACTTAAAATGTAATTATCCCGGCCGGCAAAATAAGATAAAACTCCGTCTTTATATTTATAAGTTTCCTTCGAACCGTCGGAAAAAATATTTTCTGTTTTAAAAAGGTTTTCGTCGTAGGAAAAATTTGTTTGTTCTCCGTCGAATATCTCTTTTTCCAAAAGGCCGTCTTTATTGTAAAAAAGAAGTCTTTCCCTTCCATCGCAGTAAACTTCTTTTACAGTTCTGCCAGAATCATCAAAATAAAAAGAAGTTTTCTCGCCGTCGTGATTCGTATAAACAGTACAGTTCTTTAAAAAATCGTAATCAAAGTATTCCTGAAAACCTGATTCGTTTTGTACTGCAGAAACTGTATTTTTTCCATTCTGCACTGCGTACTTTATTTTTGAAAAAACATTGCCGGCTTTAATCACTTTCGAAAGCAAATTATTTTCATATTCATAAACAACAGGAACGCCGTCTGCATCAATTACTTTTTCAAGGACATTTTCCTTGTAGAAAAAACAAACAGATTTTCCGCCGTCGGTGATTTTTGAAACCAGCCCTTCTTTCCATTCAAAATCTACATTAAAAGAACCGTTAATTACAGCCCGTTGAAGAAAACCATCTTTATAGGAAAATGCCGTGCTGTTGCCGTGAATGCCTTTTTTTTCTTTAAGCTGACCATGTTCATTAAAAATCAGTTCCCCGCCATTTAAATAACGGACAGAAAAATTTCCAGTCAGGTCTTCCGTTAAAGAAAAGCCGTTTTTTCCAGAAACATTTTCCCATACACCGTCTTTTTTTTCAAAAGTGAAGGGAAAACCTTTTTCGTCGATATAAACAAGGGAAAAAGGAGAAAGATTTTCTACTTCCAAAGATTCCATGCCGTACATTACATATTTGTTTCGCATTCTGTTTTCTTCGGATTTTGATTGAAGAGTCTTAAATAACGCAAGCTGCTGTTCTGTTTGAGTACAATATTTGTTTGCCGTATAGTGAATAAGTTCAATAACTTCTTTTGCAGGCAGCACCGAAACTTCAACCTGATATTTTGGGTCGTCTGAATCAATTTTTTCTTTCTGCTCATTTTCTTCATCCTCGTCCCAATCTTCATCGTCATCCCAATCGTCATCGTCCCATGAAGAATTATTTTTTTCTTCCAAACGGGCTTCATATTCATAATAATCAAATCCAGGATAATACCGTTCTTCCCAGTTTACAGAAAGCAGATTATTTTCTTCTTCGTATACTTCTTCCTCATCATCATAATAATCTTCATCATCGTCATCATATATACATAAAAAATTTTCCTGATAAATATCTTTGATTTCTTTCAGCGACTCCTGGGAATTTTTAAGGGAAGTTTCCAGCGTATTTATGATTGAAGAATAATCCATCGTGCCGAAAATAATTCTTGCATCAAGACTGGAAGTCCAATATTTACCGAAAATGCCTTCTTTTATGTTGGGATAATTTTTTAGAAGGGAAGCATCGGTAAAAGAGCGGTAACAGCGGTTTACGAGAAATTTTTCATCGCCAAACGACTTTTCGTAATCGTCTACGCTGTGAATGTAATATCCTTTTGAGAAAAATACAGGATCCCCAACTGTAGAAACAACTTTTCCCTTTGAATCATACACAACTCCAAAACCGCCACTGGAAGAAAAATCCACAGAATATCCCTTTGATTCGCAGTAGCTTTCTATTTTCTCCTGCGCCCGGGTAAATCTTTCTTCAACAGCCTGTTTCTGGTCTTCTGTATAAGCATCGGAATTGGCTTTTACTTTATCCAAAGCCGCCTTTGCTTCTGAAAGATTTTTTGAAAGCGAGTTTAAATTTCCACCTCCATCAGAAGAAAAACCGGGACTGTCGTAACAGCCTTCGTAACCTGAACCTGAATAAAAATTATCTTCTTCCTGTTGGGAAGCATCCCATCCTGCATCGGGATCTGTTAAACTCCAACCGGAATTACATATAAAAAACAGAACTAAAATTCCAAAAACAGTTATAAATGTTTTTTTTAAGGTGATTTTTTTCAATATATTACCTCCTATAAGCGTTAGCGGCAGCGCATGGATGCACTGAAAAAGTTTGCGAAGCAAACAGTGATAAAAATTACACGGATGTAATTTTTATCACGCCTCCTATAAAAACTCCGCGTTAGCGGCAGTGCATGGATGCACTGAAAAGTTTGCGAAGCAAACAGTGATAAAAATTTCTCAGGGCAAATTTTCCCCGCTGCATTAAAAATTGATTTTTTGAGAACTTTAATTTTTAATTTTTAAGACTTTCAGCTTTTGAGTTTTAATTTTTAGGGCAACTGCCGTTTTGTTGAATTTTTATATTTCAGGCGGCTTTTTGCGAAACAAATTCGTGCTATTCGGGATTCCTATATCGCTGCATTCGACGCAACAAAGCAGCTTACGAACAGCTATGCCGCCTCCTACTATCCTTGCCACAGATTAAACTCAAAATTGAACATTTTACTCTAAAACTTCATAAAAAATTTTTTCCAGAAACGACATGGAATCTTTACCGGGAACATATCCAGGACAGTTTTCTACAAACCGGCATTTTCCAGACACTTTTGAATCCTGAACATAACCTGAAGGATGATTCAAAGATGGAACATTTTCTCCTGTAAAATTGCCGTAAAAAACACCAAAAGGAAAAGGCGATGATTTTTCTGCATTTGTCCGCCCCACAGCAACAAAAGTTTCTTCCATAAGCTCAAAAATTTTTTCGCTTTTTTCAGAAAGCTCAGAGAAAATCATTTCAATTGTTTTTTCTGTTAAAAAATTAGAAAAGCAGCCGGCATTTTTTAGCTGCCCAAGGCACTGACAGGTGTTTTTTACAAAAGACCACACATCAATATATACATCGCATGGATAAACCCCAGGATCATAGCAAAGAACTTCCGTTTCCAGACAGTTGCGCAGTGCATTTTGAACAACTGAAGTTTTAATAAGAGCCGCTGCAGAAAAACAATAATCACTGAAAAGCCTTGTAAGTTCTGATGTTTTTGCCGTATCAACAACAGAAAAACAGCCGTACTGATACGATGAATATTGGCTGGAAAACTGGCGGGCAAGAATTTCTGCCAGAGAAGAAACTGATAAATCAGAACGGCAAAATTCTCCCAGAAAACCGTAATTCCATCCATCTCCGTCTTCTAAGGCCGGTGTTCCTCCTGCAAGGTACGCAACATTTTCCATTTGTAAGGCAGTTTCAAAAGTCAGACCAAAACATGTATCAAAACCGATAAAATCAAACTTAGCTTTTTTTTCAGGATTTTCATTTTGAACTTTTGCAAGACCTTTTTCCAATCCTCCGGCTAAATCTGTAAGGGAAATACTGTTTCCAGAATAATCGTCTGCAGCAAAATATTTATAGCCGTAACTTCCGTTGTAATTTTCCCCTCTCCATCCAGAACCATGTCCCCAGACAATAAAAGCATTTTTTTCTGCAGGATAATTTTTAAGGGCAAACTCCACAAACAAAGAAACTGTTTCCTTATCGGCCATATCCAGTTCTGTCTGAGAATTGCAGCTTAAAGAAAGTTCGGGGCAATCCAGGCGTAAGGAAGAAATTGTAAGACCGGGAGCAATACGGTCGTTTTTAAGTTCAAAAAGTCTTGTATCGCTCCAGTCGCCGTTGGAAGCATCGTTTCCTTCAGCCCTGTCTAAAAGCACAAGAACATTAATTTTATCTTCGTCAAAGCCGGATTCTTCCATTTCGTTAAAATCTTTAATGGCAGAACTTTCAAGGTTATTGTCTGCCGCCATATAAACAAGAAATGTCCACTGTTTTTTTTCAACTTGTTTTTCAATTTCCCCGCTTTCTTTGGGATTTTCAAAAATACATCCGGAAAACAAAAAATTCATCAGATTTAAGGACAGCAAAAACACACCCTGTAATTTTTTTATTTTTTTCATAAAATCTCCGGGAAATATTGTCGTT
>CAMAFU010000172.1 GCA_945833725.1 uncultured Treponema sp. | reverse complement strand
TTCAAACAATGATGAAACAAATAAAATTGCAGAAAACAACGAAACTGCAGAAAATAAAACTGAAACAACTTCTGAAGCCTTAATTTCCCCGGCAGAAGAAAGTGGTTTTTCTCAGGATTCAGAACCACAAAGCAAAGGAGACAACGATTCTGCAGAAGATTTCGTTGAAAAACTTAAAAACTCCATTGACGATTTACTGTCAAAACATCTTGATTCAGACTCACCTTTCGACATTGAAGTTTCTGTAGAAAAGGCAGAAGACTCCCCTGCCACAGAAAAAAAGCCTGAAATTCCAGTAAAAACAAAAAAACAGGAAAAAAAAGATTTCAGTGCCATAGTTCCCGTTGAACAGATTCTTCCGAACAAGCTTACCCTTATAGGCTTAAATGTTCATCCGATTTTTCCAGGGATTTTTACTCCCCTTATGATAACAAATGCTCAGGATGTAAAATCTTTTGAACAAGCCTTTGAAACAAGCGGTTTTATAGGTCTGGTTCTTACAAAGGCCGATACTGATAACCCTCACATTGGAGACATGTACGATGTGGGAACGGCTGCAAGGATAATAAAAAAAATAAATCTGCCGGACGGCGGGCTTAATGTATTTGTTTCCACAATAAAGCGATTTAAAATCCGCAAATGCCTTTCTTCAAAAAATCCTGTTGTTGCTGCAGTAGAGTACCTTGATGAGGAAGAAGACGATACTTTTGAAGTTAAGGCTCTTACCAGGGCGCTTATTAGCGAAATGAAGGAAATTTCTGAGAACAATCCTCTTTTTTCCGAAGAAATGCGCCTTAACATGGTTAATATTGATCATCCCGGAAAAATTGCAGATTTTGCTGCTTCAATTTTGAATATTGACAAGTCGGAACAGCAGAAAGTTCTTGAAGAAATTAATGTACGGGTAAGAATGGAACAAGTTCTTGTATTTATAAAAAAGGAACAGGAACTTTTAAGGATTCAGAAGAAAATTCAAAATGAATTGAATGAAAGAATCGAAAAAAACCAGAGGGAATATTTTCTCCGGGAAGAAATGAAGTCCATTCAGGATGAACTGGGAATTGGAGCCGACGGCGAAGGAAACGACTACACAAAATTCAAATCAAAAATTGAATCTTTTAATTTTGAAGGTGAAATTAAAGAAAGTCTGAACAGCGAACTGGAAAAATTCAAGCTTATGGATCCAAGTTCTTCTGAATATTTTATGTCATGGAATTATCTTGATTTAGTGTGCAGTCTTCCATGGAAAAACGAAGAAAAAAAGAATATAAACCTCTCCAGAGCCTGGAAAATTCTTGAAAAAGACCATTACGGTCTGGACGATGTAAAAAAGCGCATTCTTGAATACCTTTCCGTACGAAAAATAAAGGAAGACAGCAAGGGATCCATCCTTATTCTCGTAGGTCCTCCTGGTGTTGGAAAAACTTCAATAGGTCATTCCATTGCCGATGCTATGGAAAAGCCTTTCTACAGGTTCAGCGTAGGAGGCATGCATGATGAAGCAGAAATAAAAGGACACAGAAGAACTTACATAGGTTCCATGCCCGGTAAAATAATTCAGGGGCTTAAAATTACAAAATCCCGCTCCCCTGTTTTTATGATTGACGAAATCGACAAAATGGGAACAAGCAATCAGGGAGATCCAGCCAGTGCCCTGCTTGAAGTTTTGGATCCGGAACAGAACATAAATTTCCGGGACAATTACCTTAACCTTCCTTTTGATGTAAGCGATGTTTTCTTTATTCTTACGGCAAACACCCTCGACTCAATTCCAGAACCGCTTTTGGACAGAGCCGAAATAATCCAGCTTTCAGGATATATTGATCAGGAAAAACTGGAAATTGCAAGAAAATACCTTGTTCCGAAAAATCTGGTAAAAAACGGTCTGCAAAAAAATCAGGTAAAATTTACAAAACAGGCTCTTACAAAAATTGCAGAAGAATATGCCAGAGAAGCAGGTGTCAGAAACTTTGAAAAATGCATCGATAAAATAAACAGAAAACTTATAACGCAACAGCTTATCGGTCTTGCGCCAGATGCAAAAACCTTAAAAAACATAGACAACATTCAGGATGGCAGCGTAGAAAATCTGAAGGAAACAAGTTTTACAATAAAAGATACAGATCTTGAAAAGTATCTTGGCAAACCTGTTTTTGATGAAAGCGAAATAAAAAAAGCCGATGTTCCTGGAACTTGCATTGGTCTTGCATGGACAAGCATGGGAGGAGATACGCTTCTTATAGAAACCATCGTATTCCCGGACAGCAAGGCAGGTCTTGTTCTTACAGGGCAGATGGGCGATGTTATGACTGAATCTTCCCAGATTGCATTTAACTGGGCAAAAAAATATGCAGTTGAGCATAAAATAAAAACTCAGGAATGGTTTGAAAAAAATTCAATTCATCTGCATATTCCGGAAGGTGCAACTCCAAAAGATGGCCCAAGTGCCGGAATTACCATGGCAACAACATTTATGTCGCTTTTTACAGGAAGAATTGTAAAACCAAATGTTGCAATGACAGGAGAACTTGATTTAACCGGCGCTGTAATGCCTATCGGCGGCTTAAGGGAAAAAACAGTTGCAGCAAAAAGAAACGGCATAAAAACCATATTCATACCAAAGGCAAATAAAAAAGATCTGGAAGAGATTCCAGACATTGTAAAGGAAGGAATAACATTCATACCTGTGCAGAATGCCATGGAAGTTATGACACAGGTTTTTCAGCCGGAAAAAAAGACTCCGGAAGAAAAAAATGATTACGGATTCTAAAACAGTCTTTTTTTAATTCCATAAGAAGGCGGATTATTTATGTTTTCAAGAGTTTTTCTCAAAAAGGGTGAAGAAAATGAACTGCAGCAGGGGTTTCCCTGGGTTTTTGACAATGAAATTGATTTTCTTAAAGTGATGCAAAAATCTGGGGTAACAAAGTTTTCCCTTGACACAGCCCCTGTAAAAGACGGCGATGTGGTGGAAGTCTATGCAAATGCCGGCGGTTTTTTAGGAACAGGTATAATCAACAGAAAATCAAAAATAACAGTTCGCATAATCGGAAAAGAATATGCCGACAGAATTATGGAAAATCCAGAAGCATACTACGAACAAAAAATAAAAGATGCTTTTGAACTAAGAAAACTTTACTTCAACCGGGAAGACAGCTACAGGCTTATTTACGGTGAAGCAGATCTTATTCCCGGTCTTATTGTGGAAAGGTTCTGCGCTTCTGATGGAAAAGTTTTTCTTGTAATACAGTTTCTTTCGCTCAGTGCAGAAGTTTTCCGAAAAGAAATAGTCAGTGCCCTGGTAAAAATCATAAAGCCGGAAGGAATTTATGAAAGAGATGATGCTTCTGTAAGGGAAAAGGAAGGTCTTTTGCAGCAAACCGGCTGGATTTACGGAAGTGGAACAGAAAAAATAACTATAAAAGAGAACAATATTCTTCTTGAAGTTGATATAAAAAACGGTCAGAAAACAGGTTATTTTCTGGATCAGAAATTCAACAGAAAAAGTGTTGCATTCCTGTCCAAAGGCAAGCGTGTTTTAGACACATTTACCCACACAGGAGCTTTTGGCTTAAACTGCTTTAGTCAGGGGGCAAAGGAAGTAACCTGCGTTGATTTAAGCGAAGAAGCCATTGACACCGTAAACAAAAACATAATGCTTAATAATGCGGAAAATAAGGTTAAAGCCGTTTGTGCCGATGTATTTGATTTATTAAAGCAATATGAAGAACAAGGGGAAAAATTCGATTTAATAATTCTTGATCCGCCGGCGTTTACAAAAAGTGCAAAAAACATACAAAAAGCGTATGGCGGTTATAAGGAAATAAACCTTAGAGCCATGAGACTTCTGAATAAAAACGGTATTCTTGCAACATGTTCCTGTTCATATTTTTTTGATGAATCTCATTTTTACGGAATGATTATGAACGCCGCAAAAGACAGCAAAAAGCACATTCAGATTTTACAGAAATCTGGAGCATCTCCAGACCACCCTGTTCTGTCAGGCTACCCGAAATCTGATTACCTTAAATGTGCAGTCTGCCGTGTAATGTAAGGCGACTGGATTTTTAAATGCAGGCAGACTTTATTTTTTTTCTGTTCTGCAAATAATGGAGTTTTTTTTGAACTATAACTGTATTTTTGTTTTAGGTCCTACAGCCGTTGGAAAAACTGCCGTATCGGTAAGGCTTGCAGCCTCGTTACAAAGCGAAATAATAAGCGCAGATTCAAGACAAGTTTA
>CAMAFU010000171.1 GCA_945833725.1 uncultured Treponema sp. | reverse complement strand
GTCATTATTACCTGAAAATCCAAAGACGAAGAATGAATTTTCAGCAGTTTTTGTTTTATAGTTTCGTTATCCATAGAAAGAATATACATAAAAAAAAGAAAATTTGAAATAACCCCCGGTGCAAACGGTTTATAAATTTTTAAAGAAAAAATCTGCCCTGACAGCCCTGACAAAAACTTGTTTTTTTCCTTGACGAAATGATGATTAAATTTTATTATGTTTATCCCCGTATATGCGCAGACAAATGCTTCAATGTCTGCGGAGCGTGTTTTTTGAAGATGCATATCAAAATAATGCGCAGAGACTTTTTAGTACAAGGTATATACAAAATGAAAACTTTATTCGTTAAAGACTACGAACAGAAACGCAACTGGTATGTTATTGATGCTGCCGGTAAACCGCTTGGTCGTGTTGCTGCAAAAGCAGCTTCTGTCCTCCGCGGAAAAAACAAGGCTACTTACACTCCAAATCAGGAAATGGGTGATTATGTAGTTATTATCAATGCCGATAAAGTAATCGTTACAGGTAACAAAACAACAGACATGCTTTATCGTCACTACACAGGTTATGTAGGTGGCCTTAGGGAATATTCCTTTGCAAAACTCATCGAAAAAAAGCCTGCAGAACCTCTTACCCGTACAATTGCAGGTATGCTCCCTCACGGTCGTCTTGGTCGTAAGCTCATGGGCAATGTTAAGATTTATGCCGGTTCTGAATTCCCTCAGAAAGCTCAGAATCCTCAGCCTTTGGAAGTATAATTAGGAGTCTATGATGGTAAAAAATATTGCAATTGGTACAGGAAGAAGAAAGACTGCTGTAGCAAGAGTTTTCTTGCGCGACGGTAACGGAAAGATTGTTGTTAATGGTAAAGAACTCAAAGAATATTTCGTTTCAGAAGAACAGGTTAGAGTAGTTGTTCAGCCTCTTTTGGTTACAAGCAACGAAAACAAATTTGATGTTCTTATCAATGTTTCTGGAGGCGGTTTAACAGGTCAGGCTGCAGCTTGTCTTCATGGACTTTCCCGTGCTTTGCTTCAGGTTGATCCAAATGCACGCACATCTCTTAAGGCTAACGGATTCCTTACCCGCGATAGTCGTATGGTTGAGCGTAAAAAGTACGGTCAGCGTGGTGCACGCCGCCGCTTCCAGTTCTCAAAACGTTAGTTTGTTTTGCCGTTGGTTTTCCTTCGGCTGGAAGTTATCGCATGATTATAAATGCAACAAAACAGGTTTTGTCGGATGTTTTAAAAATAGAGGCAGAAGACGGACCTGTTTTTTTTATCCGTTACTGCTATCTTTCTGAAATTTCGCCTGAATCAATTTTGCCCGGTGCTTTTTTTGAAGAAAACATGGAACAGGAACTTTTAGACGCTGCTCTTGCTTTTGCAGCCGAAAACAGTGCCGCATCATTTCTTGCCCGCTGTGAGCAGTGCCGATTTTTGCTGGAAAAAAAACTGTTAAAAAAAGGCCATTCAAAAACTGCCATAAAAATGTCGCTGGATTATCTTGAAGAAAGTGGACTTTTAAGCGATTACCGTTTTTCCCTGTCATGGCTTTCAGGTCATGTAATTTCAAAACCTCAGGGGTATAATCGCCTGTACATGGAACTTTTATCCCGGGGAATAAAACCGAATACTGCAAAAACGGCTTTGGAAGAATTTTTTAATAATTTCGATGAAAACGAACTGTTTTTGCGGGCTTTACAAAAAGCTAAAAAAGAAAATAAGTCTGGCGAAAAATTAAAAAAATATCTTTTTGATAGCGGTTTTTCTGGCAGGTTTTTAAAACAGATTGACGAAGATTTTACAGACGGTATGGATATTTAAAACGGAGGCTTTCCATGGCTGATTCCAAAAATGAAAAAGTTTATTCCGCACTGGAAGTTGCAAAAATTTGCGGCGTCGTAAATCAGACTGCTATAAACTGGATAAAAGCCGGATATTTAAAGGCATTTTGTACTCCCGGAGGTCAGTACAGGGTTTACCCTGAAGATCTGGCAGATTTTATGACAAAAAGGAACATGAAACTTCCAGAAGAATTTAACAGAAAAAATCAATTTGAATACCGGCTTCTTATTGTAGATGATGACAAGGGCCTTAACTGTGTTATGGCAAAATATATTTCTAAAAATTGTGGAAACTTGAATTTAAAAATTTTTCAGGCGTTCGATGGTTTTGAAGCAGGTGTTCTTGTTCTGCAGGAAAAACCGGATGTTATTCTTTTAGATCTTGATTTACCTGGAGTTGACGGTTTAAGTCTTTGCAAAAAAATACGGCAGGAAAAACAGTTTGGTTCTCCCCGTGTTGTTGTTGAAACAGCTTTGGAAGACGACGAAATGGAAAAAAATCTGTCTGAATTAGGTGTTGATGCTTATTTTAAAAAGCCTCTTAACTTAAAGGAAGTTGCAGAGGCTGTTTTAAAAAATAAATAGATGTTTATTGGTAGCGCAGAAGAGTTTTTTCAGAAAAACTTCCCTGCAGCGGTCGTAAAAAAGAAAGGGAATCGAGAAAAAAAGTCCGCAGACTGTCTGGTTTTTGATAGCGGAAAGATTTAAAAATGGGCATTTCTTCCTGAAAGTCTGTTTTTATTGAAAGTTCAGCTTCTTCCAAAGTGGCAATTTCATCAATAAGACCGTTTTCCTTTCCCTGTTTTGCAGAATAAATCCGTCCGTCGGCAAGTTCCTTTACTTTGTCTATATCCATTTTTCTTGAAAGACTTACAATTTCTGTAAACTGCTGGTAACATTCGTCTGCCAAAGCCTGCATAATGTTCAGCTGTTCTTCTGTTGCAGGCTCGTTGTAGTTGAGCATGTTTTTATTTTTACCGGCATGAACTGTTACAGATTTTATGCCGATTTTTTCCATTAAGGATGTGGCATCAATTGTTTGGGCAGAAATAACACCTATTGAACCTAAGAGGGAATTTCTGTTTGCGTAGATTTTATCTGCTGCACAACCGATATAATAGCCTCCGCTGGCAGCCATTGACCCAAAGTAAGCATAAAGTTTTTTGCCTGTAGATTTATAGTCTAAAAGGGCAATATAAGCTTCATCGGCATGGTAAACAGTTCCACCGGGAGAATCAATAAAAAGAATTATTCCAAGATTTTTTTCATCATTTTTTAAGAATGAAATTGTTTTTAAAAGCCATTCCTGATTGTATTCAGAATTTTTTTCCTGAATTGTTCCTGTAATGTACAGTTCTGCTATATAAGTTTTTAGAGAAGGGCGTAAATTTGCTCTTGTGCCGGAGGTATTTGATCCTGAAAAACTGACTTTTGATGCAGTAACATTCCTTGCAACAGGTATGGTTATTGCAAGAATTGTTATTACTACAAGAACAATAAGACCCTTTTTTTCACTTTTTTGCATTATTTTTTTGCCTCCCGATGTAAATGTTTTGGTAAAGATCAAATAAAAATCAATTTTGTATAAATTATTTAAAATCGTCCGGTGAAAGTATGCCTTTTTTTATGGCCTGCGATTTCATATCTTTGTAAGCATTTGTAAAAGCCATTCTTTCGTAGGGAATAAGCCAAAGTTGAAGAATAAAAAGCGTGAAAACGGAAAGAAGTTCCCAGCCAATAAAGCTCAAACACATTACAAAAAGATCACTCTTAAAACCGTTGGTCATGGTTTTGCTGATTTTTAATGCTTTCCGTACAGAAATTCCCGGGTTTTCGGCAATAATCATAAAACACTGGGAATAAGAAAAACCTTTTACAATTCCGGGAATAATAAAAAGAAGACTCCACAAAAAAGTCCACAGGGAAACCCACAGAATTGAAAGAAAACCTTTTAACCAAAGGGAAAAACCTTTTAAAAACTCACCGAAAAGAATTTTCTCTTCAGGTTTACAAAAATAAACATTAAAAAGATGACATAACGCAACTTCTGTAATTCCCAAAATGGCAAGATTTAAAAGAAACGCAATTTCATCCAGAGGCGATGTAGAAGTTTCAAAAGATTTAAAATAGTATTCAGATGAAGTTTCTTCGATAAAAGCAATGTTTTCTGTTTTTGAAAAGTCTGGTGATGAAGATTCTGAAAAATTTGTAATGGAACTTGCTAGCATTAAAAGCAGCAACGAAATAAAAACTGCTGCAACAGCTGTAAAACGGCGACCTTTAAGTTGTTTTTTTGCAAGTTTTTTGTAACACACTCTCTGAAACATTTGTTCCTCCAGAAAAAAATTAAGATGAAATGCTGTCTGTTGAAGAAAACTCATTAAGTAGCTGGGAATAATATTTTTTTTCTA
>CAMAFU010000170.1 GCA_945833725.1 uncultured Treponema sp. | reverse complement strand
CGGACACAAACAGGATTTTCGGAACTTGTATTAAGAAGGTGCCTTTCTTCTTCAGATATGCTTTCCAGCGATGTAAACGCAGCTTACGACCCTTTAAACGGCGATTTATACGATAAAAACAACGCATCTTTTTTGGGCGGCGGAATTGTTTTCAACAAATATACAGGAAGCCGGGGAAAAAGCGGTGCCAGCGATGCAAATCCTGAGTTTATAGCCCGTCTCAGAAAAATTCTTGACGACAGCGGAGTAAAATATCAAATGGCAGAACTGGGCAAAGTTGATCAGGGAGGCGGTGGAACAATAGCTTATCTTGCAGCTAAGTACGGAATGAATGTTCTTGATGCAGGCGTAAGTGTTTTAAGTATGCACGCTCCATGGGAAATAACAAGTGTTTCAGACATTAAGTACGCATATAATGCCTACTGTTCTTTCCTTAAAAACAATCAGTAAAAAGTAAAAAAAGGCTGCCCATTCTTTTTGGACAGCCCCTTTTTTATGCAGTTTTTCCGTCTAACAGCAAAGTTTCTGGAGAAGGAAGCTTTGAAGTTTCTACAATTTCTTTTGTAACTGTAAGATGCTTTTTCCCCTTTATGCTTGGAGCTTCGTACATTAAATCCATAAGAAGTTTTTCGCAGATTGAGCGCAATCCTCTGGCACCGGTTTTTTGCCTTATGGAAATATCCGCAATGGCTTCCAGAGCATCATCTGTAAAATCCAGATCAAGATCATCTATTGCAAAACTTGCTTTCAACTGGTTTACAATGGAATTTTTTGGTTCTGTAAGAATGCGCTTTAAATCTTCTTTTGTTAATTCTTTTAAGGCAACTGTAATTGGCATTCGGCCTATAAGTTCTGGAATAAGCCCGAATTTTACCAGATCGTCTGGGGTACACTGATTAAGAAGTTCCATTTTCTGTTCTTCATTCATTGTACCTATGTTGCCGCCGAATCCCATAGATTTACCGGCAATCCGCTGCTCAATAATTTTGTCTATGCCTACAAATGCACCGCCCAAAATAAAGAGAATGTTTGTTGTATCAATTTCCAGCATTTCTTGATTCGGGTGTTTTCTTCCACCCTGAGGCGGAACAGAAGCAACAGTGCCTTCGATTATTTTTAAGAGAGCCTGCTGAACACCTTCGCCACTTACATCCCTTGTTATGGAAGTATTTTCGCTTTTTCGTCCGATTTTATCGATTTCATCAATGAAAATAATGCCCCGTTCTGCAGCAGGAATATTTCCGTCGGCAGCATTTATAAGTTTAAGAAGGACATTTTCTACATCTTCACCAACATAACCTGCTTCCGTAAGGGTTGTTGCATCGGCAATGGCAAAAGGAACATTAAGTTTCTGGGCAAGGGTTTTTGCCAGAAGAGTTTTTCCGCTTCCTGTAGGCCCAATTAAAAGTACATTGGATTTTTCAATTTTTACATCGTTGTACGAATCTGCTGAATTTCCGCTGCCTTTTAATACAGACATACGCTTATAGTGATTGTAAACGGCCACAGACAGAGCCTTTTTTGCGTAATCCTGACCAATAATATATTCATCAAGATATTTTTTAAAATCTTTCGGCGAACTTACATCCGTCATATTTATTGGCGAAAGATCAGCCCTGTCCTGTTCTAGAATGGATTCACACACCTGAATGCATTTATCGCATATATAAAGGTTTGTGGCAGGTCCGGCAACTAATGTTCTTGATTCATCACCAGGTTTGCCGCAGAATGAACAAAAACGCGTATCGCTTTTAAAGCCTCTCATTTTTAGTGCACCTCACAGTTTGTTTTTAAATTTTTTCAGGATTCTGTCTTTTAGGCATTACTTTATCGATAAGGCCGTATTCTAATGCTTCGTTTGCAGTCATATAAAAATCACGCTCAATATCATTAGCAATCTGGTCGTAAGACTTACCGGTTTTATCTGCTAAAAACTGAATGGAAAGTTTTTTAATTCTTAAAAGTTCTTTTGCCTGTACGGTAATGTCGCTTTCCTGACCGCCAACTCCGCCAGCCGGCTGGTGAATCATAATTCTGCTGGAAGGAAGGGAAAATCTCTTTCCTGTAGTTCCGCCGGCAAGAAGAAGGGCACCCATAGAACAGGCCTGACCGATACATATTGTCTGAATATCGCATTTTACATATTGCATTGTATCATAAATTGCAAGACCAGCCGTAACGCTTCCTCCAGGAGTATTAATGTACATGCTTATGTCTTTGTCAGGATTTTCCGATTCCAAAAAAAGAATTTGCGCAACAACAAGGTCTGCCGTTCCGTCGTTTATTTCGCCGTCCACAAAAATAATTCTGTCTTTCAACAGCCTTGAATAAATGTCAAAAAACCTTTCTCCATTGCCAGACCGTTCTATAACACTGGGAATGTAACTGTTCATTGTTTCGTTCATATATTTTACCTCAAAAAAATACGCAGGGGGAGGAAAGTTTATTTCTTCCATTTTCCCTTAAATTACGGAATTCCCGCTTATTAAAATATAATAAGAAAAACCTGTAAATCAAAAAAAAACGGAATGTAACACTTATTTATTCTGCTACATTCCGTAATGCCTGTTCAAAATGAACTATTCAGCCTTAAAAAGGTCGGCAAAGGAAACTTTATCACCTTTAGCAACTTTTATTTGACCGAAAATATCGTCGTAAAGTTTGTTTTCTTTTACATCGTCAATAAAATATTCTTTTGAACGAGGATCTTCATAATGCTTTTTGACATCCTCAAGAGAAATGCCGTTGGCATCAGCAAGTTTCTGGTATTCAGCTTCAACTTCTTCTGGAGTAACGCTGATATTTTTTGAGCGGATTAAGGAATCAACAATAATGCGGCTCTTAAGCATTTTTTCTGCATCTCCAGTCCATGAAGCAATCATGTCTTCTTTTTTCTGACCGGAAGCAGTAATCATTTTTTCCAGATCTTCTGGAGTAGTCTGGAACTGCTGAGCCATCATTCCCCATCTGCCTTCAAGTTCAGCATTAAGCATGGAAGCAGGAATTTCAAACGGATTTTTTTCAACAAGCTGAGTCAAAAGGGAATTAACTTTAATTTCCTTAATTTTTCTGTCTTTTGCAGTGTTAAGGTTTCTAAGAATATCAGCCTTAAGGTCGTCAACAGTTTTAAACTTGTCGCTTACATCCTGAGCAAAATCATCGTCAATTTCAGGAAGATTGCGAACTTTAATCTGTGTAACTTTTACGCTGTATTTAAAAGTTTTTCCTGCAACTTCTTTATCTTTGTCTGACTTAGGGAATTTTTTTGTAATTTCCTTTGTTTCGTCTTTTTTCATGCCGATTATTTCATCGTCAATTTTATAGACATTTTCTGCAGTGCCTACTGTAAAAACAAAGCCATTACGTTTTGTTTCTTCTTTAACTTTGCCTTCATTGTCAATTTCAGCAATGTCCATTGTAACGATATTTCCGTTTTCAACTTTTTCATCGTCTTTTTTATCCATAACAACGGCATTTCTTTCCTGAAGACCTTTTAATTCTTCCTGAACTTCTTCGTCACCAACAGTTACCTGAGGCTCCTTTACAGAAATTCCATTAAAATCTTTAACTTCAACTGTCGGGAATACATCGTAAGTTACAGAGAAGTTGAAATCTTTGGAAGTATCAAATTCGTCCATTTTGTCCAATTGAGGCTGAGCATAAGGAAGAGGGCGAATATCTTTTTCTGTTTCGCTCTGGAAAATTTCGTTTAAAATACCGTCGATAATTTCGCCAGAAGCTTCCATTTTAATCTGGTCACCGTATTTTCTTTCTAAAACAGATGCAGGAACATGACCTTTGCGGAAACCTGGAATCTGAACCTGCTTAACATATTTGTTCAAAGTAGAATCGTAATTTTCTTTTACATCTTTTTGAGCGACAGTTACAGAAAGTTTTACTGCCGAGTGATCAAGTTTTGTGATTTCTTTTGTGAACTTCACCTTTGTATCCCCTTAAAAAAAATAATAAATTACAGGCCAAAAATTTAGTTTTTCTTTCTTTTTTTTAGCATTTGGGCGGCTTTTGTCCGCTTCGCAGGCGAACCGGACAAAAACAGGCTTTTCAGGGTTCCGCGCCAGGCGCTCCATTCAAAAAAGCAATGGTCTGAAGCCCCTTGTTTTTTTTGAATGCCTTCGGCACCCTTACAATCCTTGCCGCAGAAAATCTGACTTTTAACCTATAAAAAAAGCGATTCAGATGAAATCTAAATCGCTTTTAGAGAAGCGGAAAACGGGAGTCGGACCCGCGACATCCACCTTGGCAAGGTGGCGCTCTA
>CAMAFU010000169.1 GCA_945833725.1 uncultured Treponema sp. | reverse complement strand
ATTTATTAATTCGTTTACGAATAGAATTTCAGGAGTTCCTTACCCGTTAGCAACAGGTCGGGCTGCCGCCCACTCTGTGTCAATATAGTAGTCGGGTGATTTTTGAAAAATCATGCTGACTTCTTGACCTTAGGGTTTAAGATTTCCTGTTCTTTGACAATGAATTTTCTGGTGTCGCGTTTGCCCCAGCGTTTTGGAAATTTTTCTTTTGCCATAGTAGGCTCCTGTGTTTTATTTTATCACAAACCTACTATGTTAGGAATTTACAGAAAAGTTTTCACAGACTCGTTATTTAAAAAACGCTGTACTAGTGCTGTTTTATAAATTTGGCTTTCTGCTTTTGGATATTGAAAATGTGGAGAAACCAAAACTGCATATTCATTTTCTCCACCACGCCAATTACTCAATGCTGCTACTTTAAATTCTAAAACACTTTGCATCTGCAACAAGACTATATTTATGATGAACACTTTCAGCAATTACATCAGCACTGTCTGCTCTTTCATTAACTGATTTAGATTTTAATCCGAGCATTCTAAAGCATCTTGCAAGAATAATATCAGATGCTTTTGAAAATAGTTTTTCTTCTGATGAACTAGCTTTAATACATCCTGGGATTGTACCTATTTCTTTTACAACAACTTTAATATCTTCATCGGATAATGTATCAACATAATCAATAACTCTAGCGGTTTGATCCTTAAAAGAACCTTTTGCTGATAATTCTAATATTTTCGATAAGAATGCTTGAAACACTTTAACCTTCCAATCTTAAAAGTAAGGCGTATTTTTAAAGAAATTTATAGAGGTAAATTCAATTTTACATTTTTACAATAGCCCCCAGTGCCCAACATCATCAACTTAAGAGCTAAAAAGATGGTTTGAGATTGCAAGCATATTTGTTTGCCTTGTTAAACTGTCTTTTTTTGTATTTTGATTTTTTTAAATAGAGGCTTTCTTAAGTTAATAATGTTCGGGGCGTTGCGGGGTGTCCCCGCTAGAAGGGGTAGCGACCAACGAAGTGGGCGCGCAGGGGAAGGCTTTCCCCTTTATAAATTTAAATTAAAGGCAAACCATCTGTTTTTTTGTTTAAAACCGTATTATAATCTGCCTTATGCAAGATACTACTATCGTAACTTCCAGTCCTGTAGGCCAGCATCTGGAAAAAATCGGGGATGGAGCTCAGGTTTCCTACCTTATGTTCAACAAAAAGAAAATTAACCTTGTTGCAAAAATGTCTATAGGCCGCTCTCCTGAGTGCAGCATTGTTATAGACAATAAACTGGTCAGCCGGGTTCATGCCGTTGTTCAGAAAATCCGCGATGTATACTTCATTAAAGACGAAAATTCTACAAACGGAACTTTTTTAAACGGAAAACGAATTCCCAACGACAAATATGTAAAACTGAATCCAGGCGATAAAATTACTGTAGGAACTGTTAATCTTGTAATTTCCTAATTTTGCCGTAAACCACAATGGAAATTTTTAAATGAATCTGGAAAAGCCATCACCTGAAGATTTCAAAAAAATTCTTTCGGATATTTATGCCTTAAAGTCTCTTCCCCGGGAAGATATTCTTCTTGATGCTTTAGACAGGTGTACAGATATTCTTTCCACGGAAGACTCCCTCTATAGACCTGTTTGTAAGCAAAAAAAAGACTGTCAGCAAACTGGAGGTTTTCTTTCGGGCGGACTTCTTGATTTTTCCCAAGACAAAAATAAAAAGCCTGTAATTGTAATACCAGACCTTCATGGCAGGGATTTTTTCCTTATGGACATTTTAAATTTTAAACTGGACATCAATGAAAAAAAGATTACAGTTCTTGAAGCTTTGGAAAACGACATGATTTATGCAGTTTCTCTGGGCGATCTTTTTCATTCGGAAGGCCGGGGGGCTTTAAGATGGCAGGAAGCTTCAAAAAAATTCTACGAAAAAAATGAACATGACAATGATGAACTTACAGAGGAAATGCTTGAAAATTTAAGGCTTCTTCTTCTTGTTTTGAACCTTAAAATGCGTTTCAGGAAAAATTTTCATATTTTGAAGGGAAATCACGAAAATGTCCTTAACGAATGGAAGGACGGTAATTTTCCGTTTTACAAGTTTGCCAGAGAAGGCGAAATGGTATATTCTTTTCTGGAAGAAGTTTACGACGGGGCGTTAATTTACCTTATAAGCTGTTTTGAAAAGGCCCTTCCAATCTGTGCTGTTTTTTCTAACCTTGTTTTAAGCCATAGTGAACCGAAAGTTCCCGTTACAAAAAAAATGATTGTTGAATACAGAAAAAAAACTTCTGTTATAGAATGGCTCACATGGACGCGGAACGGAGATGCGGAAGATTTTTCCGTACAAAGTTCAATAAATAACCTGATTAAAAAAAATCCGGAAAGTGCCGTGTGGATTTCGGGGCATCGTCCGGTTTTGGAAAAATATGCTTTAAGGCAGAACGGAAAGCTGATTCAAATTCATAATCCCGATTTTGAAAACATTGCTTTTGTTGTTCCTGAAAAAACTTTCAATCCTGAAACAGATATTTTCTGCGTAAGGGATTAGCATCATTAAACTTAAAAGTCATACAGAAACGGGAGGCCAGAAAAAAATGGGCGAAAAAATACCTGAATACATCGGCAAATACAAAATAATGGGACTTATTGCTAAAGGTGGAATGGGTGCCGTTTACAAGGCCGTTCATCCATCCCTGAAAAGACTTGTTATCCTAAAAAAGCTTACAATAAGGAACAACGCTACTGTAAGGCAGCGTTTTAAAAGGGAAGCAAGGATTCTTCTCGACATGCAAAGTCCCTATATTGTTCACCTGTTTGATTATTTTATTGAAGGTTCCAGCCATTACATTGTAGAAGAATATGTTGAAGGTCTTTCCCTTGCCCAGCTTCTTGAAAAACAGGTTGCCTTGGGAACGGAACTTTCCCTGCTTATATTTCATGATGCCTGTCTGGCTTTAAAATTTGCCCATGCAAGAGGAATTGTTCACCGGGACATTAAACCCGGCAACATTCTTATTTCAAAGCGGGGGGAAGTAAAACTTGCCGACTTTGGAATAGCCAGTTCTGAAAGCGATCCTGAAGACATTTCTTCTTCCATTCCAGACAGTTCTGCAACAATACAGGATTCAAACCTGACTCAAAACGGCGTTACCCTTGGAACTCCGGCATATATGTCTCCAGAGCAGATTACAGACTCAAAAAGTGCAGACAAGCGGGCCGACATTTATTCAATGGGTGTAATGCTTTACGAAATGCTTACGGGAACAAAACCTTTTTCTTCTGCCCTGGATCAAAGTACTTTGGAAAAAATAAAAAAAGGCAGTTACATTAAACCTAGAAAAATAGACAGAACAATTCCCAAAAAAATCGAAAAAATGATATGCAAAATGATGAAAGGAAATCCTGCCAAAAGGTTTCAGTCTATAGAGCCTGTAATAAAAATAATAAAAAAATATCTTTTGCAATATGAAACAAAACCAATAAGAATTGCTCTTGCTCAATCCGTAATTTCAAAAAATCAGTTTCCCGTTCCAGACTTTAAGAAAAAAAACGAAAAATGGAAAAAAACTTTTCCGGGGCTTTGCATTATATTCTGCTTAATTTTACTTTTCGTTTTCTGCTGGAATAAAGGTCTTGTTCATAAAACCGTGTTAAGGCCGTGGTACACAGAAATCTGCCTGAACATGGAAATGCCTGTTACCACTTCCATAGACAGCGACCTTCCTGCGAGGGCTTTTTTCTTTACTGATGACGGTAAAGACATTCCTGAAGTTTCCGGCTCCAGACGAGTTTTCTTTGAAAAAGACTATTACACGGAAAAAAACGGCATAAAAACTTCCGTAAAAACTGCCGGTTCAAAAAACAAAAATTACGGAACAAAACCTGTATATCTTAAACCGGGAAACTACAGGATAAAAATTACGGTAGGTCCGTATATTATCTGGAAATCCATATCTGTTGGAAAAGAAAACCTTGAATTAAAAATAGACACCCTGAAAGACAAAAAAAGAAACATTACGGTAAAAGGTGAAAGTTTTGACCTTATTTCCCAGAAAAATCTTACAGATAAAACAGATTTCAGAATTTTTCACCGTGGAAAATGGATACTTTTGGAAGATGCCGGAGAAAATGAATTAAAAACCGGCTCAATAATAAAAATAAAGGCCTCATGTCCGGGGTATAAGGAAGCCGTTTATTCCCTTATTTTAGACTGGTATCAGGATGAACTTGTTTTAAGTGCAGGGCTATCTCCTGAATAAAAAATCTAAAAAACATCAGTTTCGGAAAACAATTTTTTCTGTT
>CAMAFU010000168.1 GCA_945833725.1 uncultured Treponema sp. | reverse complement strand
AAGATCTTCCCAGGTTAAATCTTTTATATTCCCCAGCGAACTGCTGTATTTTTTTGCCGAAAGCCTGAAAACCCTGTCAGAAAATAAACTGCTGTTTTCTGAAAACCAGTTTCTGTATATTGTAAGCGAAGAGGCTGAGTTAAACCGGCTGGCAGTAAGTCTGGTTTCTTTTGTGGAAAGACGAAAATCGTTTTTTGAAGAATATTTTTCAAGTTCATTTGGTTCGGCATGTTGAAAAGAAGGAGAAGGAGATAAGTCCAGCCCGCAGAAGTAAATGTTTTTTTCTGTAATTTGCATTGCAAACTCGAGGGCTGTTCCGCTTACAGTTCCGTTTCTCTGGGCATAAAAAAAAGGAACATTTAATTTTTTAAATAAAAATTCCCCCATACTTTCAGGATAAACTAAAGGCAGAACAGGAAACTCAGAAAAATTTGAAAATAAAGCATTTCCTTCGCAGCTTAGTGCTAGAGGTGATGATAATTTTTGCAGGTGAAATTTTGCCCAAAAACCGCCGTCTGTAGATAAAGTCAAATCAGGTATGATTTTTTCCTGCACAAGAACTGATAAAGCAGAAGAAAGGCATATTATAAAAAAATTTTCCCTGAATTTTTTTATGTAGGGAAGGGAATGGGAAAGACTTGGACCTGAAGCACATATTAAAACTTCTTTTTCTGTTTTTCTTAAAAAAAAGGCTGTATTTTTTATTTTCACAAGAAAATTTATTGTGTTTAAAAACCATTTTTTTGAAAATCCGTTTCTTGTATACAACATTGAAGCGGCTTTTTTTGATGAATCAAGAATTTCTTTCCAGATAATGTCATTTTCTTTTTTAAAAACAGATTTTGCACCGGTCCAGGAAACTGTAACAGAAGACAAAAGCCCTTCATCACCAACAGAAAAAAGAATTCTGTTCCCTGTTTCACCTTCATAAAAATTAAAAACTCTGTCCCAAAGAAAATTTGTTTCAGCAAAAAATGGTGAAATACGAATTGCGCAGATTTTTGAATTTGGAAAAGTTTTTCTTAATTCGGCAGCACAGTATGATAATCCCGGTTCAATTACAAATATCCATTCAGGCTGGAAACCGCTCTGAATTTTTTTTACAAATTCCCGGGCTTCCTTTTCCGGGTCGTAGGAAGAATGAAAAAAGTGACCGTCAAAAAGGCATGTATCCATTCCGTTTTTGGCTTTTGTCAGTTCAAATTTCACTCAATTATCCCTTTAAGAGAAAATCGTTGATTCCTTTTTCCGAACTGCATTGTCCTGCAGGAAGAACCTGAAGATTTTCGCTGCTGTTTTCAAATAGATGAGAAACCATTTTATTTAAATGGAACTGGAGAAGATTTGCGTCAATATCGTCTTTTAAAAACAGAACGGCCTTTAATTCACAATTATTACCCCGGCAAATAGAATTGGGATGTGGAAACATGCTGGAAAGTGCATAATAAATTTCTTTCATTGCCATTTTGCAAAGTTTCTGTTTTTCATCGGAATAGCTTTCGCAGAATAATTTGTCAAGGGCAAGCCGGGCTGAAATTACAAAAAAACTGGCATGACAAAAGGTAAGTGCCTTTTTAACGGCTTCTGGAGAAACAGACTGTTCAAAACCATTACAGGTACAGGAAAAATCCCTTAATTCCCTGAGAATGTCTTTATTGCTTTCAAGAGTGGAAAGGGGAATATCTCCTGAAACTACAAATAAAAAATCTTCGTTTTCTGCTGTAAAAGGCAAAACATAAAGAGTAGAAATTTTTTTTCTGTCTTCGGAAGAAAAAATCTGAAGAAGACTTAAAACTTTTTCCCCGGAAAAACAGTTCCAGTTTTTACCATCAATAAGTCCGTTCCAGAAATCTTTTGTCGAATATGAAGTTTCCAGACTTTTTAAACTCAGTCCGTGAATATGGGTAAAATGAAAACAGTTATTTTCTTCTTTAAGGAGGGCACAAAGGTCAAAACCTTTTTTTTCAGCCCAGACATGGAATGAAATATCTGTCCCATAATGAATTTTCCCGGCACATTCTGCTTTTGCAAGAAGTCCCCGGGGTTTATCTGGAAATTTATCGTTAATTCGACTTAATAATCCCATTATGCCAGTCCCAATTTTTTGAAGAGTTTTTTGTATGTGTCAAACTGTTCGGATTTTGCAAATTCTTCAATTTTGTCTTCAGGAAGATTTTCAAGAAGCTGATCCATATAGGAAAGAACAGATTTTATTTCTGATTTTAATTCTCCAGACAGTTCCTTATCCTGACTGCTCAAATCTCCTGTATCAGGCATAGCGGAATTATTTTCTTGTGAAACAGTTTCCTGTTCTTCACTGAAATTTTCTGTTAAACCGATAGAATCTGGCAGAACAAAATTACCGTTTTCTTCTGTCTGCGGGTCAACATCTTCCTGAAGATAGTCTAAATTTTCTTCTGTAAGGGCAGGCTGAATATCACTTTCTTCTGGAAGAGGCTCTTCAAACGGTGTGACTTCAACTTCCTGTACATCATCGCTGTCGTCCCCGGAAATAAAGTCTGTGGAAGAAGATTCTACAAGAATATCCGATGATTTTGGAATGGTAATTTCTTCCGGCAGTTCTTCTTCAATAAGACCTTCAGTTGAATCCAAATCAAAACTATCTGTAACTTCTTCTTCCAGATAGGACTCATCCAATTCAGAAAAATCTTCACCGTTGAAAGGTTCCGGCTGAATTTCATCAGGTATGTCGGCAGCATCATCAATGTTTCCAAAAATATCTTCAGTAACGGCAGAAGGAACATCTTCTTCTGCTGGTTCAAATGTTTCCTGAATGTCATTTACTTCTTCAGGTTCATTCGGAATTTCAATATTTTCGTTTTCCAGCTGTTCTATCTGTTCTACTGCATCATTTTCTGAAGATTCTTCCGTAAAGGCAGCTGTGTTAAGGATGTTATCCAGTTCATCGGTGGAAAGGGCAATTGTTTCATCTTCATCAGAACCGGAGAAAAAGCCGTCGCCACTTTTCTGTTCGGGAATTTCTATTTCTTCCTGTGGTGCAGAACTTGTTTTTATGGTTTTAAGTTCATTTTTCAAGCCGGCAATTTCATTTTTAAGGGATGTTAATTCTCCTACAATCTGGTTAAAAATTGCTGTCATCTGAGAGGAAGGTTTTTCTTCTTCACTTTCCATTTCGTCAAGAATCGGAGCTTTTATTGTCTGGGCAAATTCTCCGGCTTCATTTTCCTCAGTATCGTTTTCTTCATTATTTATGTCAAAATCACCTTCTGTTTCAGCAGCAGGTTCTTCAAAGAGTTCAAAATCACCTTCTGGTTCTGCAGCAGATTCCTCAAAAAGTTCAGACATTTCTTCCGGTTCAGCAGCAGGTTCAGGAATTTCTTCGAACTGCTCTTTCTGTGTTTCCAAAAGAATTTCATCCGGCTCTTCCAGATTTGTATCGGCCTCTTCTGGTTGAACCGCAGCATTTTCCGTAGAATTGTCTGAAGGAACAACCGGCTCTTGCTGAGAATCTTCCAAAGTTTCTGTTTTTGCTTCCTCTGTAATTGTTGGAGCTGAAGCCTGAGTTTCAGAAGATGCTGAGTCTTCAATTTCGTCTATATCATCAAAGCCGAATTCTGAAAGATCAACTTCCTCCATACCATCGGAAGAAACTGCAACAGGTTCAGTATTGTCTGAAGAAGAAAAATCTCCAAAATCAGAAGAAGTAAATTCTGATAAATCAACGCTTTCTGTTTCAAAAGTGGAGTTTACGCTTTCGGTGGATGTTGTATCTGAAAGCGGCTGCTCGTCTTCAAAGGATAAGTCTATATTAAGCATGTCATCATCTGTTTCTGTGGTGTTTTCAAGAGGTTCAGAAGTTTCCGGCTCATCAAAGTTGTCGTCTGAAGTTACGGTAAAATCATCGTCGCTTGCAGAACTTTCCTGTTCAGAAAATGCAGGGGATGAGGACTGGGAAACTGAAGGTTCTGAATTTGCAGAATTGCCTTCTGATTCTTTCTGACGGATTTTTTCTTCGTCTGGTCCTGTTTCAAAAATTCCATCTGTAATGAATTCGTCGAGAGAAATTTCTTCTTCCATAGTGTCTCCAGTATTTTCGTTTTGTAAGGATGATGAAGGTGTGTCTTCTGTTATGGATGGAAAATCCGGTGTTTCTGTATTTTCAGTCAAAAAATCTGAACTGTCTGAAAATGAATCATTGCTGTCTGAATTAATAGTTTCATCAAGTTCAGAAAAATCTGGAAGGTCTGCTGCAATATCAAAATCATCTGGATTAAAATCCTGATTTAAAGAGGAATCTACGGTTTTGGGCGGATTTTTTACCCATACGCCGTAATTGTCAAGTTCATTTGTGCTTTTTAATTCGCTCATTTTTTTGATTCCCCCATTAAGTCATTATGTTTCCAGAAGAAGAACTGGTATT
>CAMAFU010000167.1 GCA_945833725.1 uncultured Treponema sp. | reverse complement strand
GCCGTTCCGGAGCGAAAGCGGAGGAATGGAGCGGTAGCGGAAGCTCGGAAAGCACGGTTCCGACTGTAAGGAGGAACACGCCCGGTTTTGCTATATGTTGCCTAAGTGAAAAAAAATCTGCTACAATTTTTGTATGAACGAATCTATGGAATTTTCTAACTGGACTGAATACGATGACTGGCTTATGCAAAATTATGATGACTTTGCTGTAACTTCGGTGGAAGAAAATAACAGTAAAATCGAAATTAAATTTATGAAAAAATCTGAATGGGAAACTGTTCAAAAAGAAGAAAGGGAAAACGCAAAATCGTAAAAATCACGCTTTCCCTTTGTGTATTTTTTTATGAATGACTGGCTTAATTATCCCAGGTCATCATCTGCTGGTCGATTGGCTTTCCTGGAATTGCCATTGGCAGTATCATTTCGTCTATATCAACACGAGTATCTACTATGTATGGAGTTTTTGAATCAAATGCCTTTTTGAATGCTGTGTCGAATTCCTGATTGTTTCCTGCCTTTATGTAGCCTATTCCGTATGCACCGGCAAGCTTTTCCCAGTCTGGACCAAAATCAAGTGTTGTATGACTGTATCTCTTTTCGTAAAAAAGTTTCTGCCATACGCGGACATTTCCCAATGTTCCATTGTTTACAAGTACAATTACAATTGGAAGACGGTACCGCTGAATTGTACACAACTCGTTGCAGTTCATTCGGAAAGAACCGTCGCCTGCAATGTGGACTACTCTGCCTTCTGGGTGGGCTATTTGAATTCCTATGGCGGCTCCTGTTCCGAATCCCATTGTGCCAAGTCCTCCTGATGTAATGAATGTCCTTGGCTTCATGAAAGGGTAGAACTGGGCTGTCCACATTTGGTGTTGGCCTACTTCTGTTGTTATAAAGGCGTTGTCGCCAGCGTGTTTGTGTACTGCTTCGAGCATGCATTTTGGATTTACATAGTCTTTTTTTACTTCGGAATATGATGGGGGAACTTCTTCTTTCCATGCATCAATTTGTTTAAGCCACTGTTCGTGACTGTTTTTTTCGATTAAAGGAAGCAGTTTTTGAAGGATGGTTTTTATGTCTCCTACAAGCTGTCCTCCTGCCGGTATGTTTTTATTTATTTCTGCCGGGTCTATGTCGATATGGAAAACTACTGCATCTTTTGCAAAGGTTTTTGGATCGCCTATAACTCTGTCGGAAAAACGGGCTCCTAAAGCAAGTACCAAATCGCTTTCTGTAATGGCCATGTTGCTTGCCCTTGTACCGTGCATTCCTACCATCCATGTGCAAAGTCTGTGGTTTGCAGGGAAAACATCTCGACCCATAAGGCTTTCGGCAACTGGTATACCGGCTTTTTCTGCAAGGGCAAGAAGTTCCTGTTCTGCACCGGAAATTTTTACGCCTCCTCCGGCATAAATTACAGGGCGTTTTGAGCTGTTGATTATTTGTGCTGCTTTGCTTATTTCTTCTGGAGAAGGTTCTCCTGTTTCAAGAACGCGCTTGAAATTTGCATTGTTTTTTATAAGGTCAGAAACTCCTGTTTCTCCTTTGGAAAGAGGTGTAAATTCGCACATTTGTGCTGTTATGTCTTTTGGAATGTCTATAAGAACAGGTCCCGGCCTTCCTGATTTTGCAATTAAAAATGCTTGCCGGAATATTCCTGCTAAGTCTTCGATTTTCTTTACCATGAAGTTGTGTTTTGTAATAGGCATGGTAACGCCGGTAATATCTATTTCCTGAAAAGTATCTTTGCCTAAAAGAGGTGTTATAACATTACATGTTATTGCTACAACAGGAACGGAATCCATGTATGCTGTTGCAATGCCTGTAACAAGATTTGTTGCTCCAGGGCCTGATGTTGCCATACATACACCCACCTTTCCTGTAGAGCGGGCATATCCGTCGGCGGCGTGGGCTGCTGCCTGTTCGTGGGCTGTAAGGATATGGGTAATGCGGTCTGAATTTTTGTACAGGGCATCGTAAATATTAAGGATATTGCCTCCCGGATAGCCGAAAACAGTATCAACACCCTGTTCCAATAAACATTCAATTACAATCTGTGAACCATTAATTTTCATTTTTTTTGTACCTGTAAAAATATATTTCCATGCCTGAATAAACAAAGGCATTCATAAAAATCAAGTTTATTTTACATTTTTTTTAGGACTTAGGCAAACAGGCGGAAGAGAAAGGTAAAAAAAAGCAGGTGATGAAAAAAATATTTGAAAATATTTGAATAAGTTTTATCAGTTGAAAAATGCCCGGGCTTTTTCTATTTCTTCCTGAAATTTTTCGTCTATAACAGGCGGATTTTCCGAAAAATACAGAATGTGGAGAAGTTCATCAACTGTATGGGCTCCCCAAACTGGAACGGCATAATCGTATTGGCTGAAAAATCCAAGGGCAAGGGGAATATTTTGAATAATTCCTCCGCAAAGCGGCTGCATGGCAAGAAACCCTACATTCTGTTCCCGGCAGTCAAAAACAAGTTCGAGAATATCCTGTGAACACAGAAAGTTAAACGGGAATTGAAGGGTTTCCCATGGAACGGAGGAATTTAACAGTTCCCTTGCAATTTCAAAATTTTCTGTTGTAACGCCGAAATGTTTTATTATCCCCTGGGATTTTAAGTCCATTAAAGTGCTTACAACTCCGTCTTCGCCGTGTTCTTTTGGAAGGTAGGCGGGATTTTCCAGTTGATACAAATCTATGTAGTCGGTTTTAAGGGCTGTAAGGCTGCTTTCCACATCTTCCTGTATTTTCCATGAAACAAGGGAGGAGGTTTTTGTGGAAACATAGATGTTTTTTCTGATTGAGCCATGAAGTGCGTTGCCAAGCCTGAGTTCGCTTTCTGGGCTGGATCTTGAAGTGTCAAAAAAATTTACGCCGCCTTCGTATGCTGCATTTATGATTTTACAGGCTTCCTCATCATCGGCCATGTTTGCAAGAGCCATTGTACGCAGGGCTGTTCTGCTTACGAGAAGATTTGATTTTCCAAGGGCAACATAATTCATGGTTTTAAGAAAAAAATGCTGCCGGCTTAATTCTGTAGAACAGAAAAAACCGGCAGAAAAGTTTTAGTTTAGTTTTTTACAGGAGGTTTGTAGTTTTTAATTGCCTTCTGAATAAATGGAATAAGATCTTCGATGCTTACCCGTTCCTGTTCCATTGAATCTCTAAAGCGAACTGTAACTGTATTATAGTTTGTATTAGGTGAACCGTCTTCGTTTTTTTCTGTGATTGTGTCGTAATCAACTGTAACACAGAATGGTGTTCCAACTTCATCCTGACGGCGGTAACGCTTTCCGACAGTTCCTGAAACATCAAAATCTGTAACAAAATCTTCTTTAAGGTGATGCTGAATTTCCCGGGCTTTTTCGGCCAATCCATCTTTTTTCATAAGAGGAAGAACGGCAACTGTTATTGGAGCAAGGCGAGGGTCAAGGTGAAGAACAGTTCTGTAATCTTCTGTACCGTCTTTGCCGACATTTTCTTCTTCGTAGGCTTCGCAGAGGAACATAAGGAAATTTCTGTTAAGACCGGCAGATGTTTCGATTACATAAGGAACATATTTTTTGTTTCCATCTTCCTGATCCATATAGGACATGTCTTTTTTTGAATATTCCATGTGCTGGCTTAAGTCGAAATCTGTACGGGAGTGAATGCCTTCAACTTCTTCAAAGCCGATAGGGAAATTATATGTAATGTCGTAGGCATCTTTTGCGTAGTGGGCAAGTTTGTCGTGATGATGCCATTTTAAGTTCTTTTCCTGGATGCCGTATTTTAAATAGAAATTCCAGCGGTCTTTTCGCCAGCGGTCAAAAGTTTCGTCTTCTGTGCCAGGTTTGCAGAAATATTCCATTTCCATTTGTTCAAATTCGCATGTACGGAAAATAAAGTTTTTGAAGATTATTTCGTTTCGGAAAGATTTTCCAACCTGAGCAACTCCAAAAGGAACTTTCATTCTGTTTGACTGGCAGATGCTCTTAAAATCGGTAAAAATTCCCTGACATGTTTCTGGACGAAGGTAAATAATGTGGGCTTCGTCGGCAACAGGACCTTGAAAAGTTTTGAACATAAGGTTGAATTCTCTTACCGGTGTATACTTTTTGTTTTTGCTGCCGCATGTTGGACAGTCAATATTTGCATCGATAAAGGCTTTCATTTCTTCGTGGGTCATTGTATCAACAGGCTTGCCGGGAGCTTTATCTGGATTTGCGGCAATAAAGTCTTCTATAAGTTTGTCAGCACGATGGCGAGCCTGACATTCAAGACAGTCAACCATAGGATCTGAAAAATGATCTACATGACCTGAAGCCTTCCATGTTGTGTGATGCTGAAAAATAGCGGAATCAAGACCAACTACATCGTCGTGAAGCTGAGTCATTTCTTTCCACCAGGCGTTCTGGATGTTCCGTTTAAAATCTACACCTAAAGGACCGTAATCCCAAGCACCAGCCTGACCACCGT
>CAMAFU010000166.1 GCA_945833725.1 uncultured Treponema sp. | reverse complement strand
AATTGTTTCTGCCATTCTGGAATCAAAATCGGCTTCCCTTCAAGATGTTACTTTAGCTGTTACACAAAACCAAAAAACTGGTAAATATACACTTACTGCAGCAGATATTCCTTCTGGCTTTTACGATTTATCTGTAAAGTGCACAGTAGGTTCAACAACCGAAACAGTAGGTTCAACAACCGAAAAAGAAATATTTAAAAATTACTCTGATTCTGTTGTTGAAATTATTGACGGTATGACAACCTCTGGTTCAAAAGACATAACTGTTGTAACAGGAAATACTAAAAGTTACTACTGTACTTTAGGAGAATCTAAAGGAAACGGTTTATGGAAAGCTTATCCTGCCAATATTGACGAAGTTTTAACTATTGCAAAAGATGCAACTGTAAAAGAAGTCAATATCAACATGACAGACGGTATTCCTGCAATTGACCTTGCAAAAATTGGAAACAAAGTTTATTACATTTATGATAAAACAGAGAACCTTGTTTACACGATTGATGGCACAACAGAGATTGCTGGTATTGCCCTTAGCTCTATTGATTTCCTTACATTAAAAGATTCTTCTGGCAGTAACTTAAAGGCAGATATTACTGAAGCATTTTTTATTAACAGCTTAACGCTTGAAGATAATACAAGCATAAGATTAACAAAAGAAACTACTGTTGTATTTGCAAACACTGAATACAATTCTTACTACGCAGAAAAACCATTCTGTACTGCTTCTAGTCAAGATTGGAGTGTAAGCATTTGCGACGCTTTAACCAACAATTATATGGTTACGAAAAAAACTGTTTCAGAAACAGAATATAACTATTATGTTGTTCCTTCTGTAAATTCTGCAGTTTCTGCCCAGGGTATTCCTACATGGTCTATAAATGTAGAGCCTGTAATGGAAACTGGTGCCGATAACTCTTATACGGTTTTTGCTGGCGACAGCGTTACTTACAAAGCTTCTTTTGACGAAGAGTTTACGCCAGATTCCTTTGCATGGTATATAAACGGCGAACAGTATTCTACAACAGGAGCAGAAATTTCAGTTACTCTTTCTGACCTGGACACAAAAAAGTATAATCCTGGCGAAAAAAATACAATACTTTGCGTTGTTTCTAAAAACGGAGAATATAGTTCAAAAGCTGTTGAAATTACTGCTATTGCAGAAACTTATGTCCTGTATGAAATAAATTCTTCTAGCCATAATTATAATATAGCGTATACATATTCAAAACCTATTGTATGCACATCGATTGTAAATAGCGTAGCAGATTTTTGTACCGACGAAATCGGAAATATTTATACACTTTCTTCCGATGGTACTGTAACAAAATATGAAAAGTCTTCAACAGGATTTAATGAAAACAGCACTTGTAGTATTCCAAGAGTTTTAACAGATATAGCTACCGATTTTTCTTATGAATACATAGAAGAGTCAAATGGGTATGTTTTTGTATCGGGTTCTTTGTATTCAGATAATGACTCCAAGGATATTTACAGTTGTATAAAAGTTTCTTTTACAGATTCAGGTGCAGAAGCTACCAATTTAGGTAATTTTACAGGTTCAGTTAGTACATTCTCTCCATATAACGGAGGTGAATATATATACTCTATTGAATCTATTGAATCAGACAGTTCTGCTGCTTATACATTAAATAAATATAGTACTAGCAACGGTGCTTTGACTAACTCTGTAGCATCAATACTATATTCTACAGATTCAACATCTACTGATGAGACTGTATTAAAAGATTATGTCACCAGTGCCAATTGCTATTACTTCTCTTTAAAGGATATGTATAGTACTAATGGTTATATTTATGTAACTGCAAGTGAAACTGGGGCTTCTCTTGGTTCTTATGACGTTCTTATGAATGCCGTAAGCCGCGGTGGTGTTATAAAGTTCAGCACAGAAGACCTTTCTGTTCAAGCAGATGCTTCTGGGGCTATAATTTATGGCTGGGATACTGCCAATGTAACTGGAACTTCAGAGACCGATGTAACAAATGCTCACACAAGTCCAAATACAACATTCTACGGTGCAGAAAAAATTATTGCTGTTAAACCGGATGAAATTGTTATTGCAGACGATGGTTTTGAATTTACAGGTACAGGTGCTGGTCACCTTAAGCAGAAAAACCGCGTTGTAACATTCAGCCTTAAACAAATGGCAATTACAAGCGTTGTTAATGATGTTGCGTATGAATTTGACACATACTTTTCTGGTTCTGCGTTTAATAACTAACTAACTTTTATAAGGAGCTAAAAGGCTGTCTAATTTACTTTAGGCAGCTTTTTTTGTTTTTCATCTTAATTTTAGAGATAAAAAATGTTTTTTAAGATAAAACCTATTGTTTCTGTGTGTATTCCTGTTTTTAATACAGAAAATACGCTGGAGAGGTGCCTTAACAGTGTTAAACTTCAAAACAGTCCTCCTCTGGAAGTTGTAATAGTTGATGACGGAAGTACAGGCAGCGATAAAAACGGAAGAAATGCAGCCTGCATTGCAAGTGAGTTTTCAAAAAAAAGCAGGATTCCCGTAAAAGTAATAAAAAACTCAGAAAATACCGGGCTTTTAGAAGCAAGGCGGAAACTTGTTCTAGAATCTAAAGGCAAATACATTTTAATGCTTGATAGCGACGATGTATTGGAAGAAGACTGTCTTAAAGTTCTTTTTGAAACAGCGGAAGCAGAAAATGCCGATATAGTTCACGGGCAGGGAAATGTATATTACAGCGGAGTTTTTGATGAAGTCTTCCGTAAAAAACAGAAAGCGGCCGAACATGTTTATGAAGGCATTCTGGAAGGAAAGGCTATAGAGGAAGGCTTTCTTTGCAAAAAAAATCATTCGTATTTTATGTGGGGAAAGCTTTTTTTAAGGGAAACATATTTAAACTGTCTGGAAAACATTCCTCCGGCATTTTGCGTTATGGAAGAAGATTTTCTTCAATATTTTTTTATGGTTCAAAATGCAAAAAAATATGCAGGTATAAATAAAAAGGTTTACGGATATTATCTTGACGAAGGAATTTCTTCCCGTAAAAAAATACAAACTCTGGAAACATGGGAAAAAGTCTGTTCAGCTTCTTCGGCATTTACAATCATTCTGGATTATATGGAAAATCAGCAGCCTCAGAAATTTAGTGCGGAAGTAAAAAACAGCATTAAACTTTTTTGCAGGAATGTATTAAAAGATACTTTAAGGCAAAAAGAAAAATGTCTGGCTCCGGAACTTAAGGAAAAGGGCGAAGAACTTCTTGAGCTGTACTGGGGAAAGGATTTTGTAATGGCTGTAAACGAGGAAGTGCAGGGTGAAGTACAGTGAAGTGCAGGGTGATTTATAAATTAAAAAAAATGTTGTAAAATATTTTCTGAAAATAAAATATCTGGAGCGCAAAATGTTTGAATATAAGGTTGAAGGTGGTTTTCCAATTCAGGGGACTGTTGCTGCCAGCGGAAATAAAAATGCAGCCCTGCCGTGTATTGCGGCTTCCCTTTTAACAGAGGAACCTGTTATTTTAAGAAACATTCCCGACATCGAAGATACTGGCGTTATGCTTCTTATTCTTCAGTCTTTGGGAGCGTCGGTGGAGCATATCGGCGAACATTCCTGGAAAATTATTGCTGCCGACATTTCAAAAAATGACATTCCGGCCGAATTGAGCAAAAAAATCCGTGCTTCAATTCTGTTTGCAGGACCTCTTATTGCCCGCACTGGAAAAGCCATTATGCCGCCTCCTGGAGGGGATGTTATTGGCCGCCGCCGGGTTGATACTCACTTTCTTGCTCTGGAAGAACTGGGAGCTAGAATAAGCGTGGAAGGTTCATTTACTTTTGTTGCAAATAAACTTGTAGGTGCAGATATTTTTCTGGACGAAACTTCTGTTACTGCTACAGAAAATGCCGTTATGGCAGCGGTGCTTGCAGAAGGAAGAACAAAAATTACAAATGCAGCCAGCGAGCCTCATGTTCAGGATTTATGCAATATGCTTGTTGCCATGGGAGCAAAAATTTCTGGTATAGGTTCAAATATTCTTGTAATCGACGGGGTAAAAAAACTTCACTCTGTAGAATTTTCCATTGGACCTGATTTTATGGAAATTGGTTCTTACATAGGACTGGCAGCCGCAACAAAAGGTTCTATAACTATTACAGGCGTTCGAAGCGAAGATTTAAGGCCTTTAAGGGTTGCTTTTGGAAAACTTGGAATACGCTGGACTATCGAAGGCGATTGTCTTACTGTTGCCGTTGGTCAGGAGCTTAAAGTAAATACCGATTTAGGCGGCATGATTCCAAAAATCGACGATTCTCCATGGCCGGGCTTTCCGCCAGATCTTACTTCAATAATGACAGTAGTTGCCACTCAGGTTGACGGCACTGTCCTTATTTTTGAAAAAATGTTTGAAAGCAGAATGTTCTTTGTTGATAAGCTTATAAGCATGGGTGCAAGAATTACTCTTTGTGATCCTCATCGGGCTGTAGTAAGCGGACCTTGTA
>CAMAFU010000165.1 GCA_945833725.1 uncultured Treponema sp. | reverse complement strand
GGTTTCCGTTTTTTTGCTCCAATGAGCGGATAGCGAAGGGTGGAACGCCCGACGGCTTTAGCCGGCACGCCCATAAAATCTAAAGGAAAATTACTCCGAAAATTCCGCCGGCAATTACTGCAAAAACCGGATGAATTTTTGTTTTAAAAAAGACTAAAAGGCTTGCTGCAAAGAAGATTAAACTGGGCAGACTTACTGTTAACTGGCTGCTCCATGTGGATAGATTGGTAAAATCAAAGCCCGAACCGAAATTTATAAGGGAAAGTACGAAAATTCTTACGGCGGCTACGGCGATTATTCCTGAAACAGCGGGTCTTAATGTGGAAAATGCTGCCTGTACAACTTTTTTTTCGGAAAATTTGCCGAAGAAGCGGGCTATAATCATTATTATTATTAAAGACGGTAAAACTTCTCCTAATGTTGTAAAAAATCCTCCGAAAACTCCGTAAAGTTCTGTTCCGATGTATGTTGCCATGTTTATTCCGATGGGGCCTGGTGTGGCTTCGGAAATTGCGACCATGTTAAAAAACTTTTCTATGTCCAGAAGTTTGAACTGGTCTACTATAACCTGCTGCATTATTGTTATGCCAACCTGCCCGCCGCCGATTGTAATAAGTCCTATGTAGAAAAAAACTGCCACAAGACATAAAAATCCCAGAGAAGTATGATTTTGAATGTTTGTTATAAAAAAATCTGCCATGGTCTATTCCTTTTTTTCTTCTTTAAGGCCGCCTTTTACTGCTGCAATTATTATTCCCAGCAAGGCACTTCCTAAAATTACCCAGATTGTACTTACATTAAAAAAATAAATAAGGGCAAAAGCCAGCACAAGAAGGATTATTCCAAAAATATTTTTTACGGATTTTTTTGAAAATTTGTAAACTGCCGAAACAAGAATTGCCGCAACTGCCACATTTATTCCGCCTAAAGCTTTTTTTACCCATGGAATGTCGGCAAAATTGTTGATGAACAGGGCGATTACCGTAATTATTATTAACGATGGAAGGACAATTCCAAAAGTTGCAATTATTCCTCCTAAAATTCCAAGTTTTTTGTAGCCGCAGAAAGTTGCAACATTTACGGCAATAATTCCCGGCGTGCTTTGTCCGATTGCAAACCAGTCCAGAAGTTCCTGAGATGTAACCCAGTCCCGTTTTTCCGTTAATTCCAGTTCGAGGATAGGAAGCATTGCTATTCCGCCTCCAAAAGTACAAAGTCCGACCTTAAAAAAAACAGAAAAAAGTTCCCATAAGGTGGAAAATTTTTCTTTCATCAAACAGCCTCCAGTTTTACTAAAAAAATCAAAGATAATTAAAATTAAATCGCAAAAAAAAATCAACAGCCGCAAAAAAAACAACAGTTGCGATAATGTGCTTGCCTTTGTAAAAAAAACAGGTGGTAGTGAATTTATTTTATGAATTTATTATAATTCCTTTATTATGATAGTTATGAAATTCGGCGGCTCTAGTGTCGCAAATGCGGAAAGAATTAAAAATGTGGCTTCGATTGTTTCTGCTTACAGTGCAGAAAAACCTCTCGTTGTTTTAAGTGCCATGGGCGATACAACAGATCACCTGCTGGAAGCTGCGGATTTAGCGGTAAAAGGTACTGTAGATATTGAAAAAGTTGAAAAACTTCACTTTGATACGGCAAAAGAACTTGGTGTTGAAATTCCTGCCATAAAAAGCCTTTTAGACGAATTAAAAACACTGCTTACAGGCATAAGCATGCTTCATGAACTTTCAAAGCGTTCCAGAGATTATCTTGTAAGTTTTGGTGAAAGAATGTCTGTACGGCTTATGGCTTCTTATCTTGAAAAGCAGGGTGTTCCTGCAAAATTTTACGATGCCTGGGATGTAGGTTTTATAAGTGATTCAAATTTTATGAACGCAGAGCTTCTGGAAGAAACATGGGAAAATATTCCTCTCTGCCTTAAAGATTATGTTTCCGGTGCCCAAAAAGAAATTCCTGTTGTTACAGGGTTTATTGCAAAAGATAAAAACGGTGTTATTACAACTTTAGGCAGGGGTGGTTCAGACCTTTCTGCTACAATGCTTGGTGCGGCCCTTAATGTTAAGGAAATTCAAACTTGGAAAGATGTGGACGGAATTCTTACGGCTGATCCTCGTGTTGTAAGCGAAGCAAAAACTGTTCCTGAAGTTACTTACGAAGAAGCTCAGGAACTTGCTATGTTCGGAGCTCAAGTCCTTCATCCCCGCTCAATGATTCCATGTCGCAAAACAGGAACTCCTGTAAGGGTAAAAAATTCTTACTGCATAAAAAGCGAAGGTTCTGTAATTGTTGAACGGCATACAGGCAGCGTGCCTCGTGTTACTGCCATAACAAGCGTAAAGGGCGTTACAATAATCGACATTCAGTCAAGCAGAATGTTGGGGGCTGCAGGTTTTCTTGCCCACATTTTCAATCAGTTCCTCAAATGGAATATTTCCATTGATGTTATTGCTACATCCGAGGTTTCAGTTTCCCTTACTGTAAAAACAGAAAAAGATCTTTCCGGGTTAATTGCCGATTTAGAAAATGTTGCAGATGTTAATCTTAAGAAAAACAAGGCAATTATTACTATAATTTGCGATGCAGCTCATTCAAGTTCAATTCTTTCTGATGCTTTTTCTGCTCTTGCAAAGGAAAATATTAATGTAGAAATGATTTCTCAGGGGGCTAGCAAAGTAAATGTAAGTTTCCTTGTTGATGAATCAAATACAAATCGTGTTGTTCAAATACTTCATTCTGCATTGTTCAATTAATTTTTTTAGAGGTTTATATGAAAATTGCACTTGTCGGTTATGGAAAAATGGGGCACATGATTCATTCCTGTGCACTTGCTGCAGGACACGAAGTTGTTGCAACAATAGATGTTATGGCTTGTGATGCCATGTTCAAAATTGAAAAAGGTGATTCTGCCTGTCTTGCACAAATAGTAAAAGAAAGTGGCGCTGAGGGAATTATCGAATTTTCCCATCCTTCTTCCGTAATGGAAAATTTAAGAACTCTTATTCCTCTTAAACTTCCTGTTGTGGTAGGTACTACAGGCTGGGCAAAAAATGAAGGCGAAATAGAAACTCTCTGCAAAACTTCCGGCGGAACGGCTATGCGTTCTTCTAACTTTTCCATTGGTGTAAACATGTTTTACAAAATTGTGGAAGAAGCTGCAAAAATTATGGCTGAATATTCAGACTACGATGTTGCTGTATGGGAAGCCCATCACAATCAAAAAGCAGATTCTCCTTCTGGAACGGCTCTTGAAGTTGCAAAAAGAGTAATGAAAGGAAATCCTAAAAAAACAGAAATGGTATTTGATGCTTTTCACGAAAAACCTGAACCTTGTCAGCTTCATGTAAGTTCTACAAGGGTTGGTTTTGTTCCTGGAACTCATACTGTATTTTTTGACAGTCCTGCCGACGAAATTGAAATTACCCACAGAGCCAGAAATCGGGAAGGCTTTGCAAAGGGAAGCGTTCTTGCTTTAGAAAAACTTGCTACAGCCCTTTCTTCCGGTAAACTGGAAAAAGGTCATCTTTACGGAATGGCTGATTTATTTTAACGACGGTTTTTGTTTTTTTATGATTTATTCCTGTTCCGTAACGGTTGCATCTATGCTTAAGTTTATTACATAGGTGCGGCCGTTTATGGCGGTAAAAGTTTTTTGAATTTCGTAATCGCCTATGTTGAATTTTACGGAATGTTCACCACAGTTTATTACAAAAGGTTCTTTTGATGTAATTTCCTGCCCGTCAAAGGAAATTTTTGTATTTTCCGGTGCCATAAATGTAACGGCGGGCTCTATTCCTGTAAAATTCACTGTAAGTTCAGAAGTTTTTGCCTTTTCTATAAAAAAAGTTCGTACTTCGTTTCTGTAAGATTCACTTGTAACAGAAAGATGATGTTCCCCTGTACTTAAAAGAATCGGATTGTAAATGTTTTTTACAAGACTGTCGTCGATATAAACGGCAAAATCTTCACTCCGTTCATCCGGCTGATTAAAGTTTAGTTTAAGATAGCCTTCATCGCTTAAAACCGGTTTTACAGTTATTTCCAGTTCAGCATTTTCCAGAGATTCAGGAGCACCTTTCATTGCAAGAAGAAACCTTAAAAAAATGCAGTCAAAGGGCTTTTCCTTGAAAAAGTCTATTGTTTTTGCGTAAGGCGTCTGCTTTACATTGAATTTTGAAGAAACCGGCAGATAAATTGTATGGTTCAGTTTTCCGGGAAGAGTGTCCAGCAGTAATTTTTCGCCGGAATAGTCAATTTGTTTTGGAGAAGGGAATGGCACTAAATTTGTGTAGAGGCAGTATGCAACTGTATCTCTCCAGGAAGCAATAATTTCTGGAATTTTTATGTTTATTTCGATTCCAGAAATAAAAGTTCTGTCTTTTGGAAGAGTAATGGAAAGAGCGTCAAATATTCCTGCTGTAACGGTTTTTGCCGAGTAGTCTTGTGGAATGTCGATGCAGTGAACCTGAGCTGTGCGGAAAGTTTCTGCAGATGCCAATGGTGTTAACAAAACACAAACGAGACAGGCCAATGCTTTTGCAAGTTTTTTTCCTTCCAT
>CAMAFU010000164.1 GCA_945833725.1 uncultured Treponema sp. | reverse complement strand
CAGGCAATGGAAGCCCATTTTTCCCAAAAACAATTCTTTTTACGAGTTTTTAACGTAGCGTTAAAAAAACTCGCGGCTCATGTAAACTAAATTTGCGTTGGTATACGTTTTTTCAACATGAGCCGCCACCGCAGGAGTGAAGCGACGAGGAGGATGAGCGTTAGCGAAGGCTGGAACTGCCGCCTGGGCGCCCAGATTTTAAATTTAGTTATGAATGTGAAAATGTACAACAGATTGAATGTGCCGTGCTGAAAACTGTTCCAGGTTTTATTTTTTATAAATCTCCTTAAAGGGGCTGTTGCATACACAATCAAATGGAAAAAACAAATTGATGGACTTTATAGATGATCAGAGGATGAGCCATTTGTATGAGAAATTTGTACTTGGATATTATAGAAAGCATTTTTCACATCTTGATCCAAGTGCAAATTATATTGACTGGGATGCACAAGGAGAAATTGAATACTTGCCAGCTATGAAAACAGATATTACGTTGACTGATAAAGAGCAAAATAAAGTTTTAATTATTGATACAAAATATTACGGCAGAACGATGCAAAGTCAATTTGGGAAAAATTCTTATCATAGCGGAAATCTGTACCAAATTCTTTCGTATGTAAATAATAAAAAAGCAAGGTACAATGGAGAAGTTGGAGGAATGTTGCTTTATGCAAAAACAGATGAAGAAGTAACACTGAATCAAAAATTTACTGTTTCAGGAAATCAATTTGCAGTTAAAACTTTGGATTTAAATGTAGAATTTTCTGAGATTGAAGAGCAACTTAAAGATATTATAAAAGTTTTTTTTAATAAATAGATTCCCATTTCAATTTAAAGCCCGTGGCAAGGATAGTAGGGGCGGCAAAGCCGTTCCGAAGCGTAGCGTAGGAATGGAGCGACAGCGGAACCCCGAATAGCCTGTTTTTTGCGAAGCAAAAAGCCACCCAAATAAAAAATCTCCTGAAGCCGCACAATAGTGATTATTCTGAGAGTGTGAATTTATCATCTTTTTGCAAGCTGCAGAATAATTTGTTCATCAGTTTTTTCATCGTTAGGATTTTTAGAAAAATAGAAGCTTAAGCTTGCAGCTATTTTAAATCTTTCATACAAATTATTTCTTAATAAACAAGCTTTTTGACTATTCCAAGAAGATCGTTTGTTATTTTCCCCATATTTGTTTTTGCCATTTCTATGAATATCAAAACAATAAATTGCATCTGGATCTTCACCTTTTAGATTTCTTATAATTAATCTATGTTCCGGTGGTGTTTTATTTTTTGTCAGTGTATTGGGAATATAATTTGGAAGATTTGGAACTTTGTCCTGCATGAGTTCCTTTATCATTTTATGATAGTTTTTCAGATCTCCAGTCTTGAAATGGAATCGATAAATATTCAGGGCAACTATCTGTTCCAGACTTAATTGTCTTTTAGGTCCTCGCCTGCCATTGAACCTGGACAGAAGAAATTCATACATCAGATTTCCTTTAAGGCTCTTGAAAAACATGCAGGTTAAGTTGTAAATTTGTTCATACATAAGCGTAATTCCTTTTATTTTTTGTGGGATAACTAAAATTTTAAGGTTTTACGCTTTTTTGTAAATTCTCAAATAAACTCGAAATTTAGGCTAATTAAACTGAAATGGTCATGATTTTCTGCAAATTGTAAAATGCTGAATATCCGCCGCTAACGCGGTGTTTTATACGGAGGCATAACCATGAAAAACATTACAATCTTCTGCACTGTGCTTTTGTTTATGTTTACAATATGCTTGTGCAGTGCAAAAAACAGAGGAGGTTCCATGAAAACTTACATTTCCGTTTCTATGAGCGATGGTCTTAAAATGTTTTCCGAAAGCAAAAATGCCGTTCTTCTTGATGTGCGCCGCCCGGAAGAATACCAGTCGGGGCACATTCCAGGTGCCGTACTTTTTACAAATGAAACAATGACATCAGAAAAAGCCTCGAATCTTATTCCGTCAAAAAATACAGAAGTTTTTGTCTACTGCAGAAGCGGCCGGAGAAGCAAGGAAGCCTCCAAAAAACTTTGTAATTACGGCTACGAGAATGTCGTAGAAATCGGCGGTATTTTGGATTACGCAGGCCAGTTAGAAAAATAATTTTAAAAATAGAAAAGCTCCTCAAATTTTTTTTCCAGTGCCGTACATAAAATTAAGGCTAATTTTGCTGTCGGGCAGTACTGACCTGTTTCTATTGAACTTATTGTATTTCGGGAAACTCCCACCATAGAAGCCAGTTCCGCCTGTGAAAGATTCTTTTCCATCCGAACGGTTTTCAAATTGTTTTTTAAAACAAGGTCACTGTCCATCAGTTTATTTTTCCCATAAGCTGCAATAAGAACAGCACAACATTAAAGCAAAATCCAAACAAATATGCTGTAAAAACAAAAAGTTCATGTTTTTTTTGCAGCCGGATATACTTTACAAGGAAAGCCGTTGAAAGCATTCCAAATAAAATTACCCAGACTCCAGCATTTACAGTGCGTTTAAAAATAAATTCCAGCACTGCACAAATTGAGCAAAAAACAAACCCCGCATAATAAGCCACCAAAGCGGCCTTAGACTGAGCTTCCAAATCAGCATAGTCTTTGTTCTGATTTTCACTCCGGCTTTTCTCTAAAATTTCTTCCCGTGTCATTTTTTTTCTCCTGAAAATTTCGCGTTAATAACAAGCTATAGATGGCGAAATAAGTTTACGAAATATCCTTGCCAAGTAAACTTGGCATAAATGATTATAATATTTGCCAAGTAAACTTGTCAACATTTTCTCGCAATTTTTTATCATTTTTCATTATTTGAATTTATATGCTTTTTAATGTAAAATATATGTGGTTTTGTTTTTAAGCGTCTGTTTTTAAACTTAACTTTGTATTTGCCCTACCTGGAGTTTTTTATGGCTGAAAAGTTTGAAAAAGGAATATTTGGAAGAAAAGTTTTTTTTCTCTATCCGACTTATTCTTTCCAGAGCGACATTATGGAACGGCTTCGAACTATGGAATACGAAGTCTATATTATTAACGACTATAAAAACGCAAAAAATACCCTTAAAAAAAATCAAGGCTCGATTCTTTTTATAAATGTAGACAATTTTTTCTCTGCTGTAGCGTGGATTAATTTCATCAACTCTTTTGCCGAAAACGAAGACCTTAAAGACTGCAGCATCGGAATAATTTCAGACAAGGCAGACAGGGAAACTATAAGGCTTTACGAAGGCTGCTCCGGTATTTCTTCTGGAATTTTCAGGCTTTCTGCCAATTCAGACGAAAACCTTCAGATTATTGTAAAACAACTGGATAAAGACAATGCAAAGGGAAGAAGACAATATGTAAGGGCAAACTGTCTTGACGATCCTTCTGCGGAAGTATTCTGGCTTACAAACAACATCATGTATAAACTTAAAATAATCGATATAAGTGCTGTAGGTATTGCTGTAAAAATTCCTCTGCGTCAGGCGGGAGCATTAAAGCCCGGTCAGCTTTTAAAAAATATCAGTCTTATGCTTAAAGCAAAACCAATGCCCATAAATGCAACAGTTTATGCCATTAAACACGGTGAAGAATTTAATACAGGTGTTTTCCTTATAGAAAAAGACACCGGGAAAACTGCCCTTTCCACAATCCGATCCTATGTAGCAGAAAAACTTCAAAAACGCGTTGAAGACCAGATTTTCGGAATGAATCCAGATAGAGAAGATTATTCCCGGTCAAAATAAGTTCAAAATAAGTTTCCTAATTCCCACAAAAACATTGCAACCGGCAGTTTAATCGTAAAATTTTACTGCGTAACCATTATCCAGCGAATTGGGCTTGAAAAAGAGCCGTCTTTGTTTCTGTGCGGAATATACTTTCTGTAACATTCAGACACTTCTTTTGCAGTTACATTCTGAACAACAGCGGATCTCTTTAAATATGTGTCACAAGAACCGGAATATATAAGGGAAGAAGTCATCATAGAAACAATTCCCGATGTACTTTGAGAATCTTTAAAAATTTCCGTAATAAATTTGTTTTTATATCTGTCCAGAATTTTTTCCAGTTCTTTTTCCGATGGGAAAGAATCAAAAGTTGACTGAATAAGTGAAATTATATTTTCCCTGTCACTTACCTTGTAAGCTCCCACATAGCCAAGAAGTTCTTTTCCGCCTAAAATTCCACACCCTATAGAATAAACGGCTCCAGCCTCTTCCCGCACTTTTTGAAAAAGCAGATCATCCAGAATCATAAGACAAAGAGCAAAAGGAACATAATCATCATCGTATTTTTCAGGACAGTCAAAATATCCTGCCGCATATCCGGAATTTCCTGAATTTGGATTTTTAAGGTTAATATTTCCGCCTGCTACAGGAATTTTTTGGATTGGAGGCATTTCAAAATCCCCGGAAGGAATTTTTGAGAAGAAAGTTTCCAGTTTTTCCTGCAGAAGTTTTTCTTCATCATTTTCAAAAGTTCCTGCAACAAGAAATTTTATTCTCCTGGAATCAAGAAGTTTTTTGTGATGTTCAAAAACATCTTTCATCGTTATTGAAGAAAGAGACTCCTCTGTAAAAAAACTCTTTGAGCCGGCGGACATGACCGTCGGCACCCCGTGGAA
>CAMAFU010000163.1 GCA_945833725.1 uncultured Treponema sp. | reverse complement strand
ACAGAAAAACCTTCCTGACCAAAAAGATTTTTTTGTAAATTGGTTTAAAACCTTTCCGTACATAGCAGATTTTAATTTTACTCAGGCAAAAGAATGTTTCTTAACGGCATTCAATTACAGGCAGCAGATGAAAGAATGGGAAGATATATTTTATCAAAAAGCCTTTGCATTTTTTCTATATATAAAAGACATAAAAACGGCAAAAGAATTCTGGGATAAAACTTCCGACAAAACCAAATATCCGTTTTTTTACGGCAATCCTGAGCAGCAGATAAACATTAATGAATTTTTTTGGACTCAATTTCCACCAAAAATGTTTATAAATCAGCAAAAAATGAAAGCCATTGCCGTAAAAGATTTTCAGTCTTCTTCATCAAACCCGCTGCAATCTGCCATTGAACAGTGCAACGAAAAAGATGTTAAAACATTGCTGAAAAAAAACGGCATTGAAAAAAATTCTTTTAACGGAGCATCACCTTTATATTACGCCATTCAATTCAAAAACACACTTTCCAAAGGCAGTGATTTTTTTGCCAGGTCTTTGCTGCAGGAACAGGTAAATACATACTTACAGAATCCGGAGTTTCAAAAACTTCCTGAACAGAAAAAGCAGGAAATAATATTTTCCCTTAAAGTTGCCATAAAAAAGAATTATATTGATTCCGGTCTGGCTCAAATAATGTACAATGCCAGATACTGTGATGAAGAGGAAATTTCTTCAAAAACAGAAAAACTCGATAAAATCATAAAAATACTTATCGAAAAAGAAGAAAATCCAGATAATTTTCTAAAACCTTCAGGAAACGGATTCTTTAATACAGCCTTATACTTTGCAGGAGAACTGGACGACGAAAAATCATGCTTTAATCTTTTAAAGAACGGCGCAGATCCATACATAAAGGCAGGAGAGGGGTCTTTCACCATTATAAAAAACGGAGAAAAATGCACATCCTCTGTTCCCAATAATTTTATTTACAGACTTATAAATTTTAAATCCTGGAAAACCCTCCGTATGTATCTGGAAAATTTTCCATCGCTGGCAGAAAAATCCATGACTCAAAAAACACCAAAATTTAATATTACTCCCCTTGTATTTTTTATTTTGAATACAGTCTATTCAGCAAAAAATGAAGAAGAATTCTCCAGTATGAAAAAACTTGCAGACATAATGATTCCTCTTTTCATTTCAGCAGGTTCTTCCCTAAAACAGAATACGGCCTTTGGAAGTGCAGAAGAACTTTTGGGATAAGAAGATGATTTTTATACGGCATCCAAATAACATGGAATTTTCTTGAATACCGTAACTATTTTCACTATTTTTTATTTAAATTTATGGAGCAGATAAAGTGAGTTCAGATGAATTAATACAGCAGGAAGTTAAACTTCCGGCATCAATCGAAAAAAATATTTCAAACCCAGAGGATTTTTATAAAACAGCCTTTGAGTTTCAGCAGATTATGATGATATACGAAAGTGCAATAAAACAGTTGCAGACAAAACTTGATATCCTCAACAAGGAAAATAAAATTTCAGGCAGGCGAAATCCTATTGAAACTGTAAAATCAAGAATCAAATCGCCTCAAAGTATTGCAGGCAAACTGCAGAAAAAGCAGCTGCCCATTACTTTTGAATCCATGCAAAAAAATTTAAACGACATTGCAGGGGTAAGGGTTATATGTCCTTACATTTCAGACATTTACTCTGTAAGGGATACTCTCCTTAAGCAGCCGGACATAACTTTACTGGAAGAAAAAGATTACATAAAAGAGCCAAAACAATCTGGATACAGAAGCCTTCATCTTGTTGTGCAGATTCCGGTGTATCTTTCGGAAACAACCCACAATGTAAAAGTCGAAATACAGTTAAGGACTATTGCCATGGATTTCTGGGCATGTCTTGAACACGAACTTCACTATAAAACAACGGCAAATGTTCCCGACAGCGTAAGAAGGGAACTGTTCAGGGTTGCAGAAACTATTGCCATAACAGACAGAGAAATGGAAGAAATTGCCATCGAACTTCAACATCTGGAGTAATTTTAATTGTAAAAAATTCATTTGTACTTTAGAATAACTCTCCTATGAAAGAAAATTCATTTGACAGGCTTGTTTCAGACCTTACTGACAGCGAACGCTTTACCATGCTGGAAAAGATGAAAGCCTCAGGAACTTCAGAAGAAACTCTTGCTTATGATGAAGATTACGATAAAAACATTGAACTTTCCTTTTCCCGGCAAATAAAAAACGAAAGCCTGTTTTTCAGGATTTTTCTGTGGTTTAAATCACTTTTTGCAAATACATCTGTTGAAGTTATTTACAACGAACAACTTTTAGACCGGATTGCACGAAAAATTGAACGAATTTCCCCAGGTCTTGTAGATTACAAAAGAGGTCTTCTTACATCTCAATTTTATAACAAGCTGTGCGAACTGAAATTATGCGCAGATTTTTTCAGACCCTACATTTCCCTTGCCGATGAAGATGAGAATAATTTTCTTGTTTTTTTAGGTTCAATAGTCATGGAAGATGTGCAGGAGAAAATTACGCAAGAGGCAGACCCGTACAGTGTTCCTGTTGATTCCAATCCTCATCCTGAATACCGGGTTCAGTTTTTGAAGAAAATGGAGCAGATTTTTTCGGACATTCCAGTTCCAGAAAAAAATATGATGTATCAGGCAGTTCAGGGAATTCAATGGCTAAAACATTTTACCCGCCTACCCTTTCAAAAATTCATCAGCCTTTTTTCTTCCGTTGTTGATGGAAATTATTCCTGCTCTTTTAAAAGCCTGGACAACGAACTGGACATTTTCGCAAAAGTTCTCTGCAACGGAGTAAAAATTCCTCAGGAGGTTTTTGAAGCTCTTTTCCTTTTTACACGAAAATCTACTTTCGGAAAAAATCTCGATTCATCAATTCAGGCGGCTCAAAAGGCAGAAGATTTCATGGAAAAATCAAAATCCCAGATAAGCCTTATAAAAATGTTCATTACCACAGTTCCCTTAAAAATGACAGGCAAACTTGTTTATTCTGATGCACGGTGGACTCCAGAAAATCTTACAGGAGGAGAGGACTGGTTCCAAAAATTCAAGGCTGCATGGCGAAAAATATTTGATTACAAATGGGAAAGCTACATTCAGGACTGCAAAAAAGAAAGTTTAAGACATTACCTTTCAGCAAGTTTTAATTTGGAAACATTTCCTATGCTGCCGGATCGTCCGTGGACAACAATTTGGGGCGGACTTCCTTTCTGTTTTGAATTTTCAGCAGGCTTTCTAAACTGGTACATAAGCAAACTTTTTCCAGAAAACGAAATCATTTTAAAAACTATAATGCTGGAAGGCGACTTCATTCAAAAAGAAAACAGACAGGAATTTGGAGATGCCTTCAACAAACTTATTCAAATTTCCATTGACTTAAACAATATTACCCGTCTTATTTCTTCCGGCGGCGAATACGGAATGATTTTTTCAAAACTGGAAAAAGAAAGCCTGCACACACTTCAGGCACACTCAAAAGTTGAATCAATAATATACGGAATTGAATCGGATTTCCGTTCAATGATAAACCGTTTTTGTGATGCAGCAAGATCCATGGAATTATGCTTTACAGGTATTTTTAAAGAAAAAACAGACGCTAACTACGACGGTCTTACAAACCTAAAGCGGATTTCTGGAAAAAACAACGAACTTTTCATGAAAAAAATGACAGACGCCAGAACATCCCTTAAAAATGCATTCAATATGATAAAAGAACTGGAATCTATCGATAAAATCTACAGGAAAAAAATATAAATGAGCAGCATAAATTATTTTGAAGCCGGCAAAGTAATTCAACAGCAGATGCCGCTAGTAAATTCCAGCATTGATAAAAAACACCGGTATGGAATTTTTCCTTTTTTTTACAAAGGAAAACCTCTTCAAAAAGGAAAAAGATGGGGCATGACATTTCTTGCAGCCTCTTCCATGAGGTTTCGATGGAACGAGCAGAACATCTCCCGTAATATTCTGCTGCAGGAAATACTGGAAAATCACGGAAACAACAATGATTCTTCAACAAAATATCAGGTTGTTCCACTGGAACTTATTCACTCAAAAACCGTACTCAAAGTAGAAACTTCATCTGAAACACACAAAAAACAAGGCGATGGAATAATAACGGCAAATAAGAATCTTGTACCTGTTATTACCGTTGCAGACTGTGTTCCCATTTATTTATATGACCCGGTTGCAAACTGCTTTGGAGTAGTTCATTCAGGATGGAAAGGCACAGGCATAATCATAAATGCAATTACCAGTGCCATAGAAAATTTCGGAAGCAGAAAAGAGAACATCTGCATTGCCATAGGTCCTCATATTCAGGAATGCTGCTACAAAATTGAAAAAGACCGGGCGAAATATTTTACGGAAAACTTCGGAGAAAAATCAATTTCAGAAACGCAGAACATGTCTGCAAAAGAATATAAACTTTCCCTTACAGAAGCAAATCTGTTTCTTCTCAAAAAAAACGGCATTCCCGACGAAAACATAATTACTGCCACAGACTGCACCTGCTGTTCAAAATTTACGGATAAAAGCTTTATTTACGGAAGTTTCAGAAGGCAAACGCAATCTCTTCCAGAAACAATGAGTCTGGAAGAAAAATCAAAAAAAATGACAGTGCAAGCAGCGTTTGTAATATAAAAAAG
>CAMAFU010000162.1 GCA_945833725.1 uncultured Treponema sp. | reverse complement strand
TAATAAAGAGAAGAGTTCTGTTTACAAGATTTCCTAAATTTCCAATAAGTTCTTTATTGTATTTTTCCTGAAAATCCTTCCATGTAAACTGATAATCCTGATTTTCCGGTCTGTTGTAATAAATATAGAATCTCCAGGCATCAGCACAAATTCCAGATTCTTTCGCATCAGAACCAAAAACGCCCACACCCTTTGACTTCGAAAATTTACCGTCTTCGTAATTTAAAAATTCCGTAGAAGACATGTGAAAAAGTTTGGTATAGTTCCGTCCTGTTCCAATTTCCGAAGAAGGAAAAACAACAGTATGGAAAGGAATATTGTCTTTACCAATAAACTGAAAAAGTTCAACTTTACCCTCAGATTTTTCAGAAGATTCTTCTGGAAGCCACCATTTTTTCCAGTCAAAAGAAGGCTTATTTTCTGCAGCCATTTCGTCTGCCAGCTGTTTTGTTATAGACATATAGCCTATAGGAGCATTAAACCAGACATAAAAAACTTTATTTTCATAGCCACTTTTAGGAACAGGAATTCCCCATTTTAAATCTCTTGTAATGGCTCTTTCATTTAAACCATCCCGAATCCAGGCCTTAGTCATTTGAATTGCATTGGAAGACCATTTGCCTTCTACGCTGGCCTTTTCCATCCATTCCTCAAGTTTTGGAGAAATTGCAGGCAGATCAATATAAAGGTGCTTAGTTTCCCTTACTTCAGGAACAGAAAAACAAGTATGGCATTTTGGATTTAAAAGCTGAGTAGGATCAAGAAGAGAACCACAGGAATCACACTGATCTCCTCTGGCATCTTTTCCGCATTTTGGACAAATTCCATCAACATAACGGTCGGCAAGAAACATCTGGCAGGAAGGACAGTAAAGCTGATTGGAAGAATGTTCATTTATAAAACCGTTTTTATCCAGATCGTTAAAAATGCTTTGGGTAATAAAAGAACACTGTTCATTGGAAGTTCTTCCGAATTTATCAAAAGAAATGTTAAACCATTGGTAAATATCTCTGTGAATATTATAATAATAATCGCACAATTCCCTGGGAGTTTTTTTATCCTGCAAAGCTTTAGTTTCGGTAGCAGTACCATATTCATCAGTTCCGCAGACATACATAGTTTCATACCCTCTGGAGCGGCAGAAACGGGCAAAAACATCAGCAGAAAGCATTTGTATAAGATTTCCAAGATGAGGCACATTGTTAACATAAGGAAGTGCCGAAGTTACAAGTCGTTTTTTTGTTTTAATATTATTCATAAAACTCATTGTAATGAATTTGAAAGTATTTGGGAATATAACCTTTTTGTTTTAATAGTAATACAGGGCGGGTTTTGCTCATATACATTCGCAAAAACAGGCTGTCCAGGGTTCCGCTACCGCTCCATTCGACGCAGCAAAGCTGCTTACGAACCGCAGGCGGCCCTTACCATCCTTCCCGCATTTTAATTTTTCTGTTTATTATTCCTGGAATTTTTCCCTGCATTTTTTTTAGGAATTTTTATGTTTACACCTAAAGATTTCAGCGTTTCCCTTATGGCAAATTCCAATTCTGCCCTGGGAGGATTTATAGGAAGAACAAAATTCCTTACTTCTTTCCATGTTTTCTTAAAAAGCTCCCCAGCCGCACTTTTTGTGCTTACTTCTTTCTGCCAGTCTGTTAAATTTTTTGTAAAATCCACAATAATAAAAGACAGTTTTTTTCCTAGCCGTACATTTTTTTCGTTTGACACAAGTTCATCAAGCTGCTGAAGTTTTTCAAAATACGATTTTTCAAACTCCTTTGACTCAAAAATCATGGAGCTTGCAGCCGGCTGAAGATACATATAAATATCTGTTTTCAAAAACAGGGAAACAATCTCGGCAGAATGAGCGCAGTTAAGGATTTTTACCATTTCCTCCGTAAGTCTGGACGGCGAAACGGAAAGAAGCTCATGAGCACTCTGTCTTATTTTGCGTTTAAGGGTAAAACTCATTTTACAGCCGCACATTATGCTGTATTTTACGGCACGAATCATCCGCACAGGATCTTCCACAAAAATTCTTTCAAGAGGAATTACAGGACGAAGAACATGATTTTTTATGTCCTCAAACCCGCCCACATAATCAACGACCTGTTCCTTTACAGGATCGTAGTAAAGAGCATTTAAAGAAAAATCGCGTCTTTGGACATCCTCTTCAATGGAGCCGAAACTGTTTCCCACAGAGCCTTCGGCATTTGACCTGAATGTACTTACTTCAAAAATTTTATCGCCGAAAAAAACATGAACAAGCCTGAATCTTTTTCCGATTATCCGCGAATTCCTGAAAAGTTTTTTTATTTTGCCGGGAGTGGCACTTGTAACAACATCAAAATCTTTTGGGGTTTTTCCAACAATCAAATCCCGGACAGCTCCGCCTACAATATAGGAATCATATCCACATTCCCTTAAATGCCTGATAACATACAGACAATCAGAATCTATTTTTTCGTTTGAAATACCATGTTCTTTTTTTGTGTAAATTGCGGCCGTTTTAACAGGGTGCCCATTACTGTCTTTGGAATATCTGTAAAGCATAAGTAAAAGTTTTATATCATTTTTATTTAAAAATTTCAATTACGGTGAATTTTACTGTAAAAACCGTCATAAAATCTTCTGCATTACAAAAAAAAAGCGGAAAAGCACAAAACCTTTCCGCCAGAAAAACTAATCCAAATCTTTGCCGGTAATTTTTTTTACACATTCATGATAAAGTCTTGAAGTTTCCTTTACCACATCTTCAGGAATGCTTTTTATGTCAGGATCTCCTGCAAGATTATTTTCCTTTAACCAGTCACGAATAAACTGCTTGTCGTAGCTTGCAGGACTTGTACCAGTTTTATATGTATCTTTATTCCAGAAACGGCTGGAATCAGGAGTAAGAACTTCATCGGCAAGTACAAGATTTCCTTCTTCATCAAGACCAAATTCAAATTTAGTATCAGCAATAATTATTCCGTTTTTTTCTGCATGTTCATAACATTTTTTATATACGGCAAGAGCAGTTTTTTCGATTTTATCCCCCAGTTCCTGCCCCAAATCGTTTTTCATAAAGTCAATGGTAACATTAATGTCATGACCTTCTGCAGCTTTTGTAGAAGGTGTAACAATAGGCTCCTCAAGTTTTTCTGCCTGTTTGTATTCCCTTGTAAATTCATGTCCAAGGAAAGGTTCACCTTTTTTGTAAGCTTCGTACATGGAACCAAACATATACCCTCTTACAATAACTTCATAAGGAATCATTTTAAGTTTTTTTACCAGAATTGTTCTTCCTCTAAACTCATCTTTCTGAAACTCTGCCGGCATATCCTTAAGATCCGAAGAAATCATATGATTTTTTGTTAAATCACCTGTATAACCAAACCAGAAATTTGACAGGGCATTTAAAACCCGCCCCTTGTCCGTAATCATTGTAGGAAGAATTACATCAAATGCACTTATGCGGTCTGTAGTAACAATAACCATTCTTCCATCTTCAAGGTCATAAACTTCCCTGACCTTTCCACTAATAATCTTTTTCATTTTACACCTCAAAACTTATATATCAGGACAACAGCTGTCCGTTTTTTGTTTTACTCTGGAAATCCGAATGTAAAAATCAAACTGATTCCATTTTTTTTACAGCCTCACGAACAAGGGCACTTTCGCCTTTTTTCATTACAAGGACACTACCGTTTTTTACTACAACAATTAAATCCTTTACGCCGCACAAACTAACTGGAAAATCGCTGTAAACAAAATTATTCTCAGAAGCAACCTGAACAACTTTACCGTTTACAGGATTGGTACACAGTGAACTGAATGTATCCCAGCTGCCTACATCGGTCCAGTCAAAACAGGAACGGACAACTGCCGCATTTTTCGTTTTTTCTGCCAGCGATTTATCCAGTGCAACAGCAGGAACTTTCTGATATGTATCTTCCAGTTCATTCCAGTTTTCAACATAATAAACGCCCGACTTTCTTTTTAAAACCGGTTTACCGCCTTTTTCTACAGGAAGATAAGCTTTTGAAATTTCAGGAGTACATTTTTTCATTTCCGACAGAAACATATTTCCTTCAAAGGCAAACATACCGGAATTCCAAAAATAATTGCCGGATGCAAGGTATTTTTCAGCCAGTTCTGCGTCCGGCTTTTCCTTAAATTCATCAATTCTGAATAAAATATTCCTTCCTCCGCTTAAATCCTTTCCAGCCTTAATGTAACCGTAACCTGTACCGGCATAAGAAGGCACAATGCTGAAACATACAAAATTTTCATTTTCAGCAGCTTCAAAGGCCTCTTTACAGTCAGATACAAATTTTTCCAGCGGCGAAATAACATGATCACTTGTTAAAACCAGAAAAACATGCTTTTTGTCGTCATGTATTTTTCTAATAAGTTCCACCCCGCTCATAACGGCAGCAGAAGTGTGTTTCGGACAAGGTTCCGCAAGAACAACAGTTTCTCCAAGAAGTTTCTTGGCTTCCCAGTCTTCACAACAGGCTGCAAGACTGCAAATTTGAGAAATACATTCCTGTTCTATGTCTTTTCTTGTAACAACAACAATTTTGCCAGAAATTTTTAAGGCTAAAGCCCTCCGCAAACTTTCCTGAAAAAAGGAAATATTATCGTTTAACGCCATAAACTGCTTTGGCTTTAAAGGACTTGAAGCAGGCCACAGCCTTTCGCCGA
>CAMAFU010000161.1 GCA_945833725.1 uncultured Treponema sp. | reverse complement strand
AAGACCTCGATAGGACTTTTATTGCACCGGCACTTTCTTTTCCATTGTTGGCAACAACTTCTACAACGAACATTCCATTGCCAAAATTTCCCGAAGGAATTTCAAAAGAAAAATCTCCTGTTCTTGCAGGGAGTTCTTCATATTGACCATATACAGGCTTTCCTACTCCAGTAACATAGCCTGTACCGGTTACAATTACAGGAACGCTTATTATTCTGTAAGCAAGAGAAGTTAAAGGTACTTGAGAAGAAATTTTTCCACGGACAATTACATTTTCGCTGCCGTCAAAGGCAAAATTATCCCTCAACTCTTCCATTGCAACAACAGGAGCAGGAGAATCTGAATGGAAAATAAGTTCGCGGCTTTCGTAAGGGATATTGTCTTCAGAAATTACACAAACCTTTACAGGAGAAGAAGTTCCAAGAACATCTGTTGCATTAAGGGTAATTGTATTTGAAGTAAATTCGATTCTGGCAAAAGGAGTTTCTGGAACAATAGCGGCTTTTTTTATTTTTCCACCAACAAAATAACCGGTTACAGGATGTTCCGGATCGTTTGTAATTTCTCCGTTTTCTGAAACACGGCTGTCATCGAATACTACAAGCGGCAAATCTGTTTCAATTTTTGTAAGATCGGTAACTTTTAAGACCGCTTTCTGCTCAGAAACCCTGTTGTAAATATCAGAAACCGTAACTGTAAGGAATAAAGTTCCCCACGGAAGTTCTGCAGAAGAAAGAGGAATATTTACACTTAAAGACTTTTCTCCGCCTTTAAGAGGAAGTTCCCCTGCAAAAATACCGTTTTCTTTCCACTGGATTTTATAGCTTACAGAAGAAATGCCTGCATCGGAAGTTACAGTTGTAGAATAAACAGGATTTGATTCAGGATGAACGGCAATTCCTGTATATGCATCAACTGAACCCACCGAAGAATTAATTTTTCCGGCAGAAAGAGCAGGCTTATTTCCTTTAGAAGTAAATACCGATGTAACAGGATTGCCCTTTACACCGTGAATATCTGTGGCAGTTACCGTAATTTTATGAGTTCCAAAAGAAAGATCTATATCGGAAGAAAGAGGTGCATAAAAAACACCCTGACATTCCATAGAAACAGCCTCTCCTCCGTCAAGAGAATACTCTATGGAAGAAACTCCATCATCGTCAACGGCAATACCCCTTAAAAATAAAGTTCCTTTGTCGCCGTCTACATCGGACATGTGAGCAGGAGATTCTATAGTAACAACAGGCTTGTCACTTTCCTGATCCAAAACTATAGTACGCTTTGCAGACTTTACATTTCCGGCAGTATCAACGGCTGTAACAGAAAAATCAACAGACTTTTGAAGTCCGATAGTATCAATTTCTTTATACCAATATGGATTTCCAGGGGTAAGTTCAAATTCCCCGGACTGTCCGTTACATTCCCAGGTGAGTTTTTGAATGCCGATAACATCTTTTGCATAACCGGCAACACCAAATTTACCGTTTACAGCTTCTTTTTCTGCAGGATAAACAATTTTTACATCCGGCTTTGTATTGTCGGCAAAATAAAGGAATGAATTGTAACCTACAGAACCCATGCGGTCCACAGCCTTAAACCAACATACTGTAGGGCCGTCTTTGTAATCTCTTGTATCAACAGGAAGTTCAAAAGTGCAGATTCCGCTTTTTTTATCTTCCTTAAGTTTTATTTCAAAAAAATTTTCCCGGTTATCTAAGGAATAGGAAAGAGATTTTATTCCGTTGCCGTCGGAAACAGTTCCCTTCAGCTCAATTTTACCGGAAACAAGTGTACCAAGAGGAATATTTGTAACTTCTGTTACAGGAAGCTGTCTGTCCAAATGCCAGACAACACTGTCATTTTTTTTAGGTTTATTTTGAGAAGAAAGACCGTTTATATCTATTCCGTATACCTGAATTGAATGGGCACCTTCAGAAAGGTTTGAAGTATCAAGGTAATAAGACCAGAACTCCTTTCCTTCTGCTTTTACAGGTTCTCCGCCGTCAAGAATAAGCCAAACTTCATCAACGCCGTCATCATCAATACATGTACCTACAATATTAAGGTTTCCAGGAACACGCATTTCTTTTATAGGATTTGTTATGCTTGAAACCGGATAATCTGAATCGGGATCAATAAAAATATTAAAAGGCCCGCTTACAGTTTTATTTCCGCCTTTATCTTCGACTTCGGCAAGTACATTGTATTTTCCAGCCTTTTTTCTGTCGATGTCGAAATCTTCCTGCCAGCTGTCCATACCGGCAACATCCCGCTCATCAACATCTGCTTTTCCATGAGGGAATACAGAAAAACTTAAAACAAATAAAACCAAAGCAAACAGAACTTTTTTATTCATATTCATCCTCTTTCCTCGACATATAAAAACTCAAAAGGGCTTCTTATATATCTTTTCCATTATATAACAGACTGTTTATTATCGTCAAATTCTACAGCCAAAGGTGTCATTTTCCCCTTGACAACAAAGAATATCTCTTTAGCATCGGCAAATTTTCCGAAAAAAATTACACCTGCCTCCACTTCTGTCACCACTCAATCATTTCTGCATTAAAACAGAAAAGTGGATTGCAGATAAAATTTATTTGTGCTGTAAAATGATTTTAAAATGAAAAAAAAATCGGGGACAGGATGATTTTTACTGTTCCCCGACTAAATAAGAAGATGGAAGAGAAAAATATTATTCTACAGTAACGCTTTTGGCAAGATTTCTCGGCTTATCTGGATCAAGACCTTTAAAAACAGAGCAATAATATGCAAAAAGCTGGGCTGGAATTACCGAAAGCATTGAAGCAAGTCCGTCGTCTGTCTCAGGTAAATTTATTACTGTATCGGCACACTGGTCAAATTCACCGTTCTGTGCCTGAGTTATTACCATTGTGGAGGCGTTTCGGGCCTTTACTTCCAGTATGTTTGAAGCCAGTTTTTCGTACATTGGTTTTTGTGTTGCAATGGCTATTACAAGAGTATCTGAATCAACAAGAGCTATAGGTCCGTGCTTTAATTCTCCAGCAGCAAAGGCTTCACAATGCATGTAACTTACTTCTTTTAGTTTAAGGGCACTTTCCAGAGATGATGCACTGTCAAAAAGGCGACCGATATAGAAAATTTTAGATTTATTAAACTGGGTTGAAGCGAATTTCTGAATTTCTTCCTGTTTTGAAACTATTTGCCTTGCCTTTTCCGGAATTAACCGCATTTGAGCAAGAAGGCTGTGATATTCCTCCAGAGGCAGGGTTCCTCTTTCTTTTCCCAGTTTTAATGCCAGAAGATACAGGCACATTAATTGTGTTGTATAGGCTTTTGTAGAAGCTACCGCAATTTCAGGACCTGCCAGCGTATAAATTACAGAATCTGCTTCCCGGCTTATTGAAGAACCCACACAGTTTGTAATGGCAATTACTTTAACTCCGGCTTTTTTTGCAAGGCGGAGGGCGCTTAATGTATCGGCTGTTTCTCCAGACTGACTTATTACAACAAAAACATCGTCCTTCATAAAAACAGGGTCGCGGTATTGAAATTCCGAAGCCACATCAACAACAACAGGAACCCTTGCATATTTTTCAAAGGCGTATTTTCCCACAACACCGGCATGATAGGCTGTTCCGCAGGCTGTTATAATAATTCGTCCGGCGTTTTTCCAGTCTTCGTTAAAATCCAGTTCATCAAAAACTATATCTACCGCAGTATTGTTTTCCATTACAAGATGAGGCTTTAATGTATCTTCGAAGGCTTTTGGCTGCTCCTCTATTTCTTTTATCATGAAGTGAGGATAACCGCTTTTTTCTGCAGCAGACATATCCCAATCAACATGAACAGGATTTTTAATGATTCTTGCACCATCTTCGTTGAATAAATCAACATGATCCTGATACAAAACAGCAATTTCTTTCTGTTCAAGGAAATAAATTTCTCTGGTATATTCAAGAACAGCAGGAACATCGCTGGCAATAAAATTTTCGTTTGGAGTAGTTCCAACTATTAAAGGGCTGTCTTTTCTGGCGGCAACTATTCTGTCTGGAAAATCCCTGCAAAGCACCCCTAAAGCAAAGCTGCCTTCAAGTTTTTTCATTGAATTGAGCACGGCTTTTAAAATATCGCCAGTTTCTTCGTAGTAGTAGTTTATAAGATGAGCAACAACTTCTGTATCTGTCTGGCTTTTAAAAATTACTCCCTGAGACTGAAGCCATGCCTTTAATTTTGTGTAATTTTCGATAATGCCATTGTGAACTACGGCAATTGTTCCGCTTACATTTGTATGAGGATGGGCATTTATTTCGTTAGGTTCTCCGTGGGTTGCCCAGCGGGTATGTCCTATACCGAGAGAACCTTTTATTGTTTCAGAAGCAATTTTTTCTTCCAGAAATTTAAGTGCACCTTTTGCCTTGCGGACGATTATTTCCTCGTCGTTAAGGACTGCAATTCCGGCAGAATCATAACCTCTGTATTCCAGTTTTTTTAAGGCATTTATTAAAACAGGAGTAGCATCCTTAACTCCAACATATCCAACAATTCCACACATATCACCCTCCAGAAATTCAACTGTCTGTAATTAAAAACCGTAAGAATATAGCACTAAAAAAAGGAGAATTCAACTCTGCCAAAAACATTTGTAAAGTGAACAGTAAAAATCAGACTATTGAATCAAGGGCTTTTACCACTGTCTGATCGTACATATTTGG
>CAMAFU010000160.1 GCA_945833725.1 uncultured Treponema sp. | reverse complement strand
CGCTCATGTCGTAAAGTCCGTAGCCGTTTGCCTGCTTTGTCTTTACTTCCCTTGTACCATAAACGCTTGAATCACCTGTACATCTTGAATTACCTTCATACCATGCTACATCATCTATGGTGTCGCTTCCTGCATAGGTGTAGTTTTCTTCTCCTCGTGCAAGCCATTCCCATTCTGCTTCCGTAGGCAGGCGGTAACCGTTGGCTTCAAAATCACATATGGCTGCATCCCATGTTGAATCTCTTGAAGTCGGCACTGTTCCCCAAATATCCGGGTCTGTAGAACCGCTTATCTTATAGCACGGTGTAAGACCTTCCTTTTTGGAAAGTTTATTGCAATATACAAGAGCCTCGTACCAGCTCACACAGTTTACAGGGGTGTTCAAAACATCATCCCCTGTAAGTATGTTTCCGTCTTTATCGCATGCAGATGCCTTACTCGGGTCACTTCCGACAACTTCTTTGTATTCGCCTCGGGTTACTTCATGGTCGCATACAATTAAATCCCGGATTGTAACCTGTCTTCTGCTTACAAACACTTCTGAACTTGGCGTCCATGTTTCTGTTCCATTAATCTCTATGCCATAAGTAAGTACAAAGCCTTCCTGGAAAAAAGAAGCAATAATTACTGTGAATGTCGTGCTTTGGGTTATGTCGTTTTCTGTATACGAAACTGTTACTACCTTGCTGTCCGCAGTATTGGAAGAATCAAAATCGTTTGTACACTCTTTTGTGCGGTCCTTTTCTTCTCCGCTGTTGTAAAGGGCGGTAATTTTCATGCCTGCAGGGTTAAATTTCTGACCAGTGTAATATTTTTGCTTTGTCGGCTTGCTGTCGCACCTTAAGCCTGTAAGTACCAGCTGCCTCATTTCTATGTCAAAAGAATCTGTAAAGCGGCTGCCGTATTTTTCAAAAACAACTGTAATTGTCTGTGCTGTAGAAGGAGCATTGCTGTCAAATCCTTCGTAAGTAACAGAATCTGTAACATCTACTGTCTGACCGTCATAGGCTGTAGCTTTTACAACAATTCCTGTTGAATCAAATTCCTGTCCTGTGTAGTAAACAAGCTTTGTCGGCTTTTGTTCACATTTTATTCCTGTAAAATATGGCTTTACTTCTATATCAAACGAATTTGTATAGCGGCATCCGTATTTTTCAAAAACAACTGTAATTTTCTGTGCTGTAGCAGGAGCATTGCTGTCAAATCCTTCGTAAGTAACAGAATTTGTAATATCTACTGTCTGACCGTCATAGACTGTAGCTTTTACAACAATTCCTGTTGAATCAAATTCCTGTCCTGTGTAGTAAACAAGCTTTGTCGGCTTTTGTTCACATTTTATTCCTGTAAAATATGGCTTTACTTCTATATCAAACGAATCGGTAAACCAGCTTCCACCTGTTTCAAAAACAACTGTAATTTTCTGTGCTGTAGCAGGAGCATTGCTGTCGAATCCTTCGTAAGTAACAGAATCTGTAACATCTACAACCTGTTCGTCCTGGAATATTGCCTTTACTACAATACCGTTTGGATCAAATTCCTGCTCCGGGTAATAAACAAGTTTTAAAGGTGTTTTTTCAACCTTTATGGAAGACACAAGGGCTTTACTTACCGTAATATCAATCTCTTCTGTTTTTGTTATTCCGTTTTCTGTATAGGAAACTTTCAGGCTCTTGGTTCCTGTGGTTGTCATGTCGATGGTTCCGATTTTTGCGTATTCTGAAACATCAACTTCCTGACCGCCTTCGTAAACTGCTTTTACTACAAGCCCTTCTGTATTTAATGTTTGGTTTTGATAATACGAAGTGCGCATTGAGGTTGTATCGACTTTTATTGAATCTATATAACCCATAGGCTCGTTTTTATTGTTTATTACATAGTAGTCGAGGTCTCCGTAGGTTAGGGCAGCCTTTACGTTGTTTGTAAAAGTTCCAAGGCGGTATGCCGTATTAAAAGTATTGTTGTCCTCGTAAGCCCTTATTTCATCCCTTGTTATGGCAGTTGTAAGGTCGGCAAGTTTTGACTTATTCCTGAAGTTGAAGGAATATTTCATTTCCGAAGTGTCTGTTGCACCGCTAAAAACAAGGGTATAATCTTTCTGGCTGTACGGAATCCAGATTGTAGAGGATTGTCCTGAAGGTACGGAAAACCATCTTGACCGGCTGTCGGGGTAAATTACGAATCCGTTGAGTTTTGTATTGCTGGAACCTCCGACTACCTGCGCATTAACGGCAAGGGGAACCCTTCCGCGGTAAAACCTCAGTGTAATTGAATCGTTCCATACATCGTCGGTCAAACTGTCTTCGATTTTTATGTTAAGAACCACATCCTTGTATTCTGCTTCCAGTTTTCCGTAAGAGACCTTTCCTTTAATTTCTTCGCTTTTTCCCGGCAGGAGGGTTCTTATGTTGCCTGTTGCTGTAAAGGTCGTCTTTAAATTTGAATCTTCACAGGAAATCGTGTAAAAGGACATTCCGCAGTTTACTTCGCTTATGTTTTCGATTTTTAAGGTGATGTCGTATTCGGCGTAGTCGTTACCGTACATATAGTCATCGAGTTTCGTATCTATGGTGTAGGTGGTTTTAAGTGCGTATTTTCCTGCGGAAGTAAGGGGGATTGTTCCGATGTTTTCGCCGTCGTACTGGGGAATAACATCCACAGAAACTTTTGAACCTTCCGAAGTCTGGACTTCTATGTTCTGCACATCTTCAGAAACAGCGTCCGTAAAAGAAAGCACTCCCTTGGAATCCGGCTTTACTTCCTGCTTGTCGCTTGCGTTGTTTTTGTTCTGCCTTCTTCCGATTACGGAGGTTCCGATTCCCGCTGCCCTTGCAAGAGAAGAGTCAAAGCCGGAAAGTTTTGCACTAAAGCTCCTGTTTGAGCCGCCCTTTCTAAACAGTCTTGGAGCGGGGTCTTTCGAACCGTATTTCAGGATATTTTCGCTTTCCTTGGTTATGACGCCGATTCCGCTTGAAGTCTTGCCGTTTACAGTTACGGTCTTGTCGTTGATTACATATTCTGCGCCAGTGTCCATGCGGATCCAGGTTCCCCAGAATTCTTTCGAAATGCCGCCGCCCGAATTATTGCTGCCGCCGGAAGTGTCCTCCGAAGATGTAGAGTTAGAACTGTCAGAATCGTCTTCCGAAACCTTACAGCCGAAGAATGTCAGCAAAGAAATAAAAGCCAGTGCTGCAATCAGAGTGCATGATTTTTTCATTTTTCCCGTCCTTAATTGTCCAAAACTTGATTTTCAACAACAATAAATAAAATTATAACTTCAATATATTGTTGTTATTTTGACTTTACTTCAAATTCATATCGCTGTCAATTTTATAACATCAATTTTTTATTATTGTAAATTATGGATTTTAGAGACAGGCTTCGGGAAGAAATTGAATTTAAAGGATTGCTGGGAAAGGAAATTGCCGCAAAGGTGGGCATAAGTTACAGCACGTTTTTATCCTACATCGATTCAAGAGGCGTGCTCCCCAATGTTGAAACAGCCGTAAAAATTGCAAATGTCCTTGGAGTTACGGCAGAATATCTTGTAAACGGTACCCTTGAAGAAAAAAACTCCAGTTCCCCGGAAGAAATTCTCCTTGCAAATTTCAGGAAACTGTCAAAACTCAACAGGCTGAACCTGATAAAAATCTCTGAAGTCCTGCAATAATCTGTGGGAGAGGAAAAAAGGCACCAAAGCCAAACTTAGCCCGGATTGGAGCAGCGGCGAAGCCGTCCGCCTGTGGCGGATGGAGCGGACAGCGGAACTGCGGAAAGCCGGTTTTTGAGTAGTTTTTGGTGCAGCCGGAAAATTTTTTGGTAATCGGGGAATTTGCTTCTGTTTTTTTATTTTCTTGCGACTATTACCATTGTGCGGGCTTTTTCGTTGTATGGGCTAAAGTCAAAATCGCCGTAAATTTCCACGGATTTAAATCCAGATATAGGCACTATAAAATCTGCATTGGAAAACAAACCATCAATTTCTGTTTGTGTTGATTTGTCTGACTGTACAGAAATGACAACCATAGGAGACTCTGCATTCTCTGGCTGTACAAACCTTGCATCTGTATTATTTATAGACTCCACTTCTTCTTGGAATTTATCCGGAACGGCAGAAAACAATTTATCTGTTTCTGACCCTGCAAAGAACGCTACAAATCTTAAATCAACTTACGCTTATAGAACTTGGACAAAAAACTAACTTACTGTAGCAGGTAAAATCTGGCATTGGGAAAAAATCCACTATGTGGATCTCAATGCCAGCCCTACTCTTTTACAAATTTTTCCATTTTGCACACATGTTTTTTTGTTTCTTCGTCGTAGTTTATGCCCACAAACAAAAGGTCGCCTGAGTAATGCTCCAGAGAGGCAAAATATTTTTTCTCCTTTATCTGGTTTACGGCAGTGCGTTCATCTCCATTGCGTTTTAACTCGATTATAATTGCAGGAACTCCTTCCACATAAGGAATAAAAGTTACATCGGCAAAGCCCTTGCCGGCTGTCATTTCCTTTACGATTGTGTATTTGTTCAAGGCGTAAATGTAGGAAAGATAAATTGCACACTGAAGCCCGTCTTCGCTGTTGTAACTTCTGTTGGAAGTTGCATGAATGTGGGACAAATCCAAAGCTTCTGCTACCGCCTCTTCGTCCCCTTCCAGAGTTGCCTGCAAAAGTTCCTTTGAATGTTTTATAATCTGGTTTGTAGTTTTGTATTCGTCGCAGTCTT
>CAMAFU010000159.1 GCA_945833725.1 uncultured Treponema sp. | reverse complement strand
AAGGCCCATGCGTTATGATACATCCCAACCATTGGCACGAGCCTTTTTCCTACATTCTGTCCAAATAAGGAACAAGAACCAGATCCATTCCATCTTTCAATACGCAGAGAGTTTCCTCAGCAACTAAAAGTCTGGCAGATTTTAATTCTTCGCTTTCGGCAGACATAATAGGACACTGCTGATAGAATTTGGCAAATTTCTTAGACAAATCGTAAAGATAAGCTGCAACAATGGAACTGTCTTTTTTTTCGGCGGCTTTTCCGATTATTTCAGAATAATCGCCAAGAGTTTTTATTAAATCCCATTCTTCCGCAGAAGTTAAAAGGGAAGCTGCTTCCTCTGGAGAAGAAACTTTAGCGCCTTCCTGTTCAGCTTTTCTAAGAATTGATGCAATTCTTGCCCCCATATATTGAAGGTAAGGACCTGTATTTCCGTTAAAGCTGAGAGATTCTTCCGGATTAAAAATCATATCCTTTACAGGACTAACCTGCAGCAAATAATAATGCAGGGCAGCCAGAGCAACCTTTTCTGCCACCTGATCTGCATCCCCAACATCATCTTCCCTTCCCTTTTCTTTTATGGCTTTAAGAGCCTGTTCATGAAGAGAATCAATTAAATCATCAGCATCTACAACAGTTCCTTCCCGGCTTTTCATTCTGCCGTTAGGAAGATTTACAAGACCGTAACTTAGGTGATAAAGTTTGTCGGCCCAGCTAAAACCAAGTTTCTGCAAAATGTAAAATAAAACCTTAAAATGGTAAATCTGCTCTGAAGCAACAACATAAACAAGTTCATTAAACGGCCAGTCATCATGACGGCTTATTGCAGTTCCAATATCCTGAGTAATATAAACAGAAGTACCGTCTTTTCGAAGAAGAACTTTTTCCTGATCTTCTCCATCCCGACCCTTTCCTGAAACTTCCGTAACATCAACGCGAACAGAACCGTCTTCTGCTTTAAAAAAAATGCCTTTCTCCAATCCCTTTAAAATTTCGCTTTTTCCTTTAAGGTATGTATCACTTTCAAAATAGTATTTATCAAAAGAAACTCCCGTTCTTTCGTAGGTCTGTTTCAGTCCTTCAAAAGTCCAGTCATTCATTGTTTGCCAGAGTTTTCTTGTTTCAGGATCTCCGCTTTCCCATTTTATAAGCATATCTTCTGCCATTTCCAGAGCTTGCGGGCAGGCTGTTTCAGGCTTGTCTTTTTCTCCTTTTAAATACCTGTCAAATTCAACATAACACTGTCCTACAAAATGATCGCCTTTCATTCCCAAAGACTCAGGAGTATCACCGTTTTTTTCGTGAAAAAGTTTATATGCAAGCATGGACTTACAAATATGAACACCCCGGTTATTGATAAGGTCAACTTTATAAACATCTGCACCGGCTTTTTTTAAAATGCGGCTTACCGATTCTCCTAAAGCATCGTTGCGCAAATGTCCAAGATGAAGGGGCTTATTCGTATTAGGGGAAGAAAATTCAATCATAATCTTATGACCTTCAAGATGAGCCTTTCCTTCAATGTTAAATTTACCGAAGTCACTTCCCTGACTTTTTATTTTCTGCAAAATGTCTTTAATGGCAAAAGATTTATTAAGTTTCAGATTAACATAAGGACCTGCATTAAGAATTTCCCCGTAGGAAAATCCATTTTTTTGAATGATTGAAGCAACCTGTTCTGCAACAGATTGAGGAGCAGTGCGGAAACTTTTTGCAAAAACGAACATTGGTGAACCAAAATCACCTAAAGAAGCATCCGGTGAATCCTGAACAACAGTCCTATCAAGAGGAAAATCCTCTAACGACAGTTTTTTTTCGTTTATTATTTCCTGTAAAGCCGTGCAGATTGCTTTTTTAAATTCCGATTTCGGATCAGACATTTTTATCTCCTGTCAAAATAATTCATATTGAAAATGATTAAATTCTGTTGTATCATAATCAAATATTGTAAAAAATTCAACTTTACATTTTATATTTTACCGGGAGCACAACTCAAAAATGAATGCAGTAGTTATTGAACAGTACATTGACAACCTGATGACACAGTCAACTCCAGAATTTCCAATATGGAACATAGAAAAAGCAAGGGCAGGTAAAAAATCCGGCTGGGATTACATCGACGGCTGCATGATTATGGCTCTTTTGGAAATTTACAGCACAACCGGTGAACAGAAATACCTTGACTTTGCAGACTATTACGAAGATTTTAGAATCCACGATGATGGAACAATCGACGGATACGATATAAACACATACAACTGCGATGAATTAAACGGCGGAAAAAACCTTTTTACGCTATACAGGCTTACAAAAAAAGAAAAATACAAAAAAGCCCTTGATAAACTTTACGAACAGGTAAAAAATCAACCCCGCACAAAAGAAGGCAATTTCTGGCATAAAAGAATTTATCCAAATCAAGTATGGCTCGACGGCCTATACATGGCACAACCTTTTTATATGGAATACGAAACAACATTTAACGGCTGTAAAAATGTTGATGATATTTACAATCAGTTTTTTAATGTAGAAAAAATCATGAAAGATCCTGAAACAGGGTTGTACTATCACGGCTACGACAGTTCAAAATCAATTTTTTGGGCAGACAGGCAAACAGGATTAAGTCAAAATTTCTGGTTAAGAGCATTAGGCTGGTTCAGCATGGCTCTTTTAGACACACTAAACAAAGCACCTGATAGAGAATGTGAAAACTGGAAAAAGCTAAAAACAATTTTCATAGACCTTTGTGAAAGCATGCTTAAATTTCAAGATGAAAGCGGCATGTGGTATCAAGTTCCAAATTATCCAAAAAAAGGAAAAAATTATCTTGAAACATCAGGTTCCGCAATTTATGCATATTCCCTTTTAAAAGGATTCCGTACTGGAATTCTTCAGGACAAAAAATTTCAGGATGCAGGCATAAAGGCATTTGAAGGAATTTGCGAAAAATACCTTAACACAGATTCAGGAAAGCTGAGCCTTGGCGGAATATGCCTTGTAGCAGGCTTAGGTCCGGAAAAGGACTTGCGCAGAAACGGAACTTTTGACTATTACATGAGCGAACCGATTGTTCAGGATGATGCAAAAGGTGTTGGTCCTTTTATTCTAGCATACAACGAATACAAGCAGATTAAAAAATAAAATGAATTTTCTCGTTATTTCAGATATTCACGGAAGCAGCCAGTCCTTAAAAAAAGTACTCTTAAATTTTGAAGGCAAATACGATTATGTAATCTGCTGTGGCGACTACCTTAACCACGGTCCAAGAAACCCTCTTCCCGAAGGATGGAATCCAAAAGAAACAGCAGATCTTCTTAACGACATAAAAGAAAAACTTATATGTGTGCGGGGAAACTGCGACAGCGAAGTAGATGAAATGGTTCTTGAATTTCCCTGCCTCCAGTCGTACACAAATGTTTTTTTGGGAAAGTGCCGTATTTTTGTAACACACGGGCATCTTTTTACCAAAGAAAAACTTGAATCAATTCTGCCAGAAAAAACCCTCGTTGTTAGCGGACATACTCACATCAGCTTAATCGAAAAATCAGAAAAACTGAATTTCTTTAACCCGGGCTCCATAAGTCTTCCAAAATGCAGCAACGGAAAAACCTGCGGACTTTTAAAATACAGCGAAAACTCAGGTAATCTTTCCATTCAGCTTTATACCTTAGACGGCACCCTTATTGAAGAAAAAACCTTATAAAGTTACTTAGCGTTTTTTTTTCCGTTTTTTTCTTTTTCTTCTGCCTCTTTCTGCAGTTGTTTTTCTTCTCGGATTTTTTTTGCTTCAACTACAGAGTTATCATCTTCTCCAAGAATTCTTTCTGCTTTTTGGGCATTGGCATTTTTTTTCGTTCCAGCTTTTGCATCATCCATAACAATTTTTTGAACTTTTTCCAGCACCTGCGGATACCGTCCCCGGGCAAAAATATCCAAGCCAGTTCCCTGAGTTGCCGTATCTTTTGAATCAATATATTCAGCACAAATAGATGCAAATTCATCATTTTTGTATTTTGCAAATTCCTTACCCAAAGCATATCTAAGATTTTTACGCCTGTCGTCTTTTAAAGTTTCCCGGGCAAGTTCAATTATTTCACTTAGGCCTGTTTTAGAATCAGAAAACTCAAGAAGAGCCTGAGCACATCGAATTTTTACTGTATCAGATGTTTTTTTATCGGTAATCTGCTTTACAAGATACTCATTTCCTTCCTTTGTGTTTAAAACTGCAAGGGCCGGATAAGACTTTTTCTTTACAGAATCTTCCTTATCCTTTTCAAGGCGGTAAATTATAAAAGGAACAGCTTCCTTAAAACCATTATTTTTGCATGCATCAACAGCTTCAAGCCGTACAGAAACATGAGAATCCCTTACAGCTTCAACAACAGTCTTCTTTGCCTCCACATTTTCCGGAAAAAAAGCAAGACCTTTTACAACATAACACCGTAATTTAGGATCAGAATCTTCATAAAGTTTAACAAGAACTTCAACAGCTTCTTCCTTTTCCATGGCACCGATTGCTTCTGCACTGTACATTCTTATAAATGAATTTTCATCTTCGTCTTCAGCAAGTTCTACAAGTTTATCAAAAGTTTCCACAGCCTTAATTTTTCCCAAAACTTTAACAACCTGCTGCTTTTGGGATAAAGTTAAATCTTCCCGGTCAAGAAAGCCTGCAAGATAAACAGCTTCATCTTTTCCGCCCAATTCCCCAAGACACACAATAGCACTGTTAAAATAACTTTCC
>CAMAFU010000158.1 GCA_945833725.1 uncultured Treponema sp. | reverse complement strand
TTGCGGCAAGGATAGGAAGGGCACCGAAGGTGTTCTAAAAACAAGGGGCTTTAGCACATTGTTTTTAGAATGGAGCGAATAGCGGAACCCTGGATAGCCTGTTTTTTGGGTGGGGCGCCTGTCGAACCAGCCAAAAAGCCGCCCGTATTTTATACTGTAAGTTTTGCCGTAATTCTTAAATAATGATTTTTTACATCTTTCAGGTTTGATTTCCAGATATTTACGGCGTTTTCTACATCTTCTGGCGTAAGGGAAGTTGTTCCTTGGCCGGGGAATAAATCGCTTCCTACGCCGTAATTTTTTATGAATTCAAACATGTATTCTGCTCCCAAAGTAAATTCGCCGGCCTTTGTTTTTGGGAATATGTATTCTGCACCTAATTTCAGCTGCCAGGTATATTCGATTGTGTCCTGCTTTAAAAATCTTGTTGTAAGCCACGGAGATGCCCTGTTTACTCCTAATCCCGGAACATAAGGCGTGTTATAAATGCTTCCGTCTGTTTTAAAATTTCCTTTTTCTGCTTCAAGGTATTTTATGGCTTCTTCTGTCGTAATGCTTTCGTTTATGTTTCCGTGCCTTATCATTGTACCGAGTAAATGAAACTTTATATTTTTTACCGGATTAAATTCTGCTTCCAGAGAAATTTTGTCTGAGTTTGGATGCAGTGTGGTACCGATGTTTGTTCCGCCTGTTGTATAAATCTGGTAGTTTACAGGCAGCATTGTAAAATCATCTTTTTCGTTGCTGTATTTTGAAACATGAGTGTACATGTAAGGAGTTACCAGTGTGTAGTTTCCTGAAATTTTATTTATTAAAAAATTTTCTTTCGGCCGCCAGTCTAATCCTAATTGAAGTGCTGCCCGAAGTTTTATTGTACCGTCAAAATCTACCCCGCCGTTTTCATCGTAAAATCCTACATCATCAAGATAAAAATTGCCCTTTAACGAAAAATCGTAAAAATTGAATCCTGCTGTAACACCGTAAAAAATATTGTCCAAATTGTAGCCGGTAATTCCTTCCGTAACCACATAAAGCATTGGAATAAAATAGGCCGGTTCAAACCTTCCGCCAAGTATTACGGACTGATAAAAGGCTGCAAAAAAATTCTTGTTGAAATTAAATTGATATGTTTGGGTAAAAAGATATTTTTCCGGGACATATCCTCTGAAAGAAAGGGAATCTGCATTCCAGTCGGCTTCTGCTGTTAAAATGGACATTAAATTTGTGTAAGTAAATTTTTTATTGGAATATCCCAGAGAAAAATTGCCTGTGTGCCGTGCCGTATGGGAAAAATTAATGTTGTCACCGGAAAAAGGTCCGAAACTAATATGATTTATTCCTGTCTGAACAAAAAAACCGCCGTATTCCAGCGAAAATGCCGTATCAACTTCCGGTGCAGTGTAAACTTTTCCAATGTAAAATCCGTCGGAAAAACTGAATCCTTCCCGTTCATAATATGCAAGATTTTTTTTGCCGTAAAATGACGCAGCCCCAACATTAAAGCCTGCGCCAATTATATCTTTAAAAAGCAGATCGCCGGTAACAGCATAATTAAGCCATGAATAAAATGTATTTTTTTCCTGCAAACTGCTGTTTTTTAACGAATTGAAATTTGAAAATTTTAAATCCACTTTTTTTTCAAAATATTTTCCGTAAAGTATTTTTGCATCTTCTGCAGCCTTTTTATTGCCGCAGTTTGAAACTGTTTTTAAAATTTCTTTTATGCGGGCAGTTGTAAAGGGGCGGAGTAGCGGCTGTTTTTCTATTAAATTCCATGTTTCCCATTCTTCAACTTTTTCGTAGAATTCATTTGAACTGTCTGCACCTGCCTGAGAAAATAAAGAAAAACCAAGAAAAATAACGGCTATAAAACAAATTGTTTTTTTCATATAAACTCCTTCCATATTTTTTAACGGTATTTTTTACCAAAGTATGGCCTGTATTTCAAGCCGTTACAAAAAGGTTGTTTTGGTTTATCATTAAAGCTTGCATTTTACTTTATTTTATGATTGTTCAGTTTTTGGAGGATTTTGGCTTTTTATGAACGAAAATATTATTGAAGAAACTTTAAAAAAATATATTTCCAGCGATAATGCTGTTTTTGTTTTTCCAACACAAATTGCGGCGGATTTATGGGCCGACAGAAGTATTTTTGTTACAGATGTTTCTGCTGTTCCCACTGAAAAATTTATTGCCTGGGACAGGTTCAAAGGAGAAGCTGTACGCGGTGAAAATCAGGATAAAATTTCCGTGCCAGCAGTAATGCGCACAATTTTTGCAAAATCGCTGATTGAGGAAAACAGCAGAAATCCCTTTTTAAAATCCATAATTCCTCAAAAATACGCCGAATCATCTTCAAATTTTGCAAACTGGCTGGGTTCTCTGCTTTCCGGGCTTGGTCTGTGGAAAGAATATGCTTTAAAGAACGGAACTGTTTTAGATGATGAAGATAAAGATTTGCAGGAAATTTATAACCGATATTCAGCTTTTTTAAATAAATATGGTCTTTTTGATCCTGCCTGGGAACGACCGCCTTTCAAAAAAAACGGAAACCACTATTTTCTTTTTTTTCCGGAAATTTTAAGCGACTGGGAAGAATACAAGCCTATTCTGGAAAGTTCTTCGGATTTTATTACAGTTATTTCTGTTCCAGAAACTTTTCCCCAAGGAACTGTCAACCTTTTTAACAATTCCAGAATTGAATTAAAAAATGTTGCCTCCCGCATTTACCGTGCAAAATACGAAAATAACATTGAATGGAGCGATATTGCTGTAAGCGTTCCCGACATGGAAAGTTACGGTGCATATTTGGAAAGGGAACTTGATTTACTGGAAATTCCCTATGTAAAAAAAAGTGCCCGCCCCTTAACAAAAACTGCTGCCGGTAATTTTTTCCCGGAAATTGCAGCCTGCCTTAAGGAAGATTTTTCCTTTAATTCAATAAAAGCCCTGCTTTTAAATCAGGAACTTCCATGGAAAAGCGAATTAAATCTTAATGAACTTATTGAATTTGGACAAAAAAATCACTGTATCTGTAATTTTGAATATAACGGCAGAAAAATTGATGTCTGGAAAGAGTCTTTTAAAGACTGGCCGGATTTACTTACGCAAAATTTTTATGATTCACTAAAAAAGAGAATTTCCGCCTTTGAAAAAGCAAAAACTTTCCGCGAAATTCAGGAAGCCTATTTTGCCTTTACAACAACCTTTTTTGATATGGAAAAATGCAGCAAAAGAACAGACGATATTTTGGGACGATGTATTTCTGAACTTGGCAGCCTTATTGATTTGGAAAAGCAGTTTTCTGAATGTCTAATTTCTTCTCCTTTTTATTTTTTTGCCGACTATCTTTCTTCTAAAGAATATTTAAGTCAGCTTGATTACAACGGAGTTTTTATTCTTCCTTACCAAACAGCCTGTGCCGCACCATTTGCCTTTCATGTTGTTGTAGATTCCAGTCAAAAATCACTTGGTGTAATTTACCGGGAACTTTCTTTTTTAAGCGATGAAAAAAGATTAAGGCTTTTAAAACGGGAAGAAACAAATGTTTCCGATAAATTCATTCATCTTTACATTATGAACAGCATGCTGCTTCCTGCCTGTTTTACCTGCGGCATAAAAACTTTTTCCGGTTATTCTCAGGCGGTAAGCTATCTTAACGAAGAAGATTTTACTGCACAAACTTCGTCAGAAATTCTTTTTCCCCACAATCCATACACAAAAGAAACGGAATGGTTTTTAGGCGATGTTTCCGACAGCAGTTTTCCTTCATCAATTACAGAAACTCAAAAAACTGGTTTTACAAACTGGCTCAACCTTCAGCCGGAAAATTCATCTGTTTCAAAAAATGCTGTCTGCATTGTTTCAAATTTAAATTATTCCCCGGAACAGCGGCCTTTAATTTCTCAAACTCAATTAAAAACTTTCTACTCTTGCCCGCAAAAATGGCTTTTAGAAAAAAAACTTAAAATTTCCGAAAAAAATAATGCAGCGGTTTTAATTGACAGTTTTGCTTCTGGAAATTTTTATCACAAAATAATGGAACTTTACTGCAACAGACTTAAAGAAAATTCCCTCCCTATAACATGGGATTCTGACTCAAAAAATTATCCTTTCCTCGAACAATGCGTAAAAGAAGCAATTTTGTTCAAAAAAGACAGTTCCTACAGTTGCTACATGACAAAAGAACTTTTGCAGACAACTATGGAAACTACCATGGAAAAAATTACAAATTCCGTTCATGCTTTTTCTAAAATTTTTAATGGCTGTATCGTAATTGAAACAGAAACACCTTACAGCGAAAAATGCGATGATTCACTTCTTTCTGGAAGAATAGACTGTTTGCTTCAAGACAAAGAAAACGGCCAGTATTTTCTTGTTGATTTTAAATCCAACAACATAAAAGGGCCTTTTGCTGTTGATGAAGAAAATAATCCTTCCGTAGATTCCAGCGGCGAAAAAATTCCTTTGGAAAAACAGGGTATTATAGATTTTCAAATGCCGATTTATGTGCGGCTTCTGGAAAAAAACAAAAACATTAAAATTGAAAATGCGGGATTTTTCATAATCAACAAAGCTGAATGTATTCCTGTTTTTGGAAAAGAACTTTACGGACGATGCGAAAAAGACAGAACCGAAGCATTAAACTGCGATGATTTTATGGCAACAATCGAAAAAACAAACGAATATCTTGCAAATTTTATTCAGCGGATAAAACTGGGCGATTACAAAACAGACGAAGATGTTCAGAATTTTAAAGTCTGTGCACTCTGCGATTTTAATCCAATCTGCCG
>CAMAFU010000157.1 GCA_945833725.1 uncultured Treponema sp. | reverse complement strand
GGCCGTATTTCCATAAGGGCAGAAATTGATTTTTTGCTTTTATCAACGGCATAATCCTGAAAAAATTCCCCGATATTCCAAAAAAGCATTACCGCAACAGCTTCACCCAGTTCCCCAGTAAAAACTGCTCCCAAAGACGCAATGGACATAAGAAACTTTTCATCAAAAAATTCCCTGTGCCGTATATTTTCCAATGCACCTTTAAGCACATTTTTTCCGCAGAGAATATAGGAAATCATGTACGGAACAACAAAACTTATTCTGTAAAGGCTAATTTCTCCCAGGGAAAATCTGGAAAGAAAATCTTTAAAGAACGAAATATGCTCAAGAAGAAGAGCAGCAATAAAAAGCAGAAAGGAAATGATAATAATTTTTAAAGAAACTTCGCTGTCCTGTTCGTGGCAGTGACCGTTACATTCTTCTGTATGACTCATAAAAATCTCCTCTTAAAAACACTTTTTTTAGCGGCAGTCAGGATGGCGAAAATAAGTTTGCACACCCTGTTATTTTTCTGTTACATGCTCCAGTCCCTGATTTAAAATCAAAAGTACATGGTCGTCGGCAAGAGAATAAATTACAGATTTTCCCTCCCGTTTTCCCCGTACAAGGCTGGAATTTTTTAATATTTTAAGCTGATGACTTACGGCACTGTCTGTCATAGATAGTTTTTCCGCCAGCTCACCTACAGAAAGGGGAGTTTCCCGCAGAAGATACATAATTTTAATTCTGGTAGAATCCCCGAAAACCTTAAAAAGTTCGCTTAAATCAATAAGAATGTCCTCTTCCATACAAACTCCACCAATTAAAGTGTTGAACATTTGAACAATTATTCAACTTTTACAAAGTTATAACCTTATAGAAAAATAAAGTCAAGAGAAAATTGGGCTGGTGTCAGGGCTTGAGCATTATAAATTTATGAGAAAAATTAGGGCGCGAAGGAGCGAATGGTCAGGGCAAAAACATCCTGATTGTGGATGGTGCGCAAGCACCATATATATAAATTCCCATGCCACAATCAGCATGTAGTGCTAATAGCACGGTTTTGCACTGAACATTCGCGACTGGAAGCCCTGTTTTTAATTATTTTTCATAATGCACAAGGGGTGGGTGTCATGGGGGTAGGGCTTGTGTATTTTGGGTGGCTTTTGGCGGTTCGATACTCTCACCACCAAAACCAGGCTATTCGGGGTTCCGCTTTCGCTCCATTCTTCCGCTGCACTTCGTTCCGCTCCAGAACACCTTCGGTGCCCCTTCTATCCTTGCCACGGTTTTATTTTTTTGCATTTGTTTCAGGAATTACAAAATAAACTTTAGCACCTGCAGCAGGACTGTATGTTTTTGAGGAAGTTTTTGGAGAAGCAGTGTAAATCTGGCCTTTTTTCGTTATTGTTAATTCGCAAAGAATGCGTTTACCTTCCCGGATTTGTCCGTCTATGGAAGTGCTTCCATCAGGAAATTTATTTTTTGAAGCAGAAGCAACATAAAGCTGCAGAATATTTTTATTTACAGCACTTTTTATGCATGCATCGGCCGGATTTAACGGATCTGAAACGCATATTTCTTCAAAAGATTTTTCAAAGTCTGTAATCTGTGCATTTTTTGATTCAACTTCCGCTTTTAAACTGTCGATTTTTTCCTGCATCTGCTGCTGGGTGCCGGCCATTTCTTCTGTTATTGAATGGGCAAGCCTCTGCATTGCAGGAACATAGTGCCTTATTGACCGTTCCTGAGGAATTGAAATAAATCGGCCTGCTACCGTATCAAAATCGTCAAGGTATGATGCAGCCTTTTTTACAGATGATTCAAAAACTTCTTCCGGGGATTTAAATTTGGAAGTATAGTCTGCAGGATTGAAAATCTTGCTGAATGATTGTTCCGGCAAATCTTCATCGTTGGAAATGCCTGTTTCCAAAATAATTTTATCCTGTTCTTCCGACTGGCTTCTGGCATCAGGATCGAGAAGGTCTATTTTTGCCTGATATATTCTGCGCACCTTTTCTACAGCTTCCCGCTGCTGCTTTGCACTTTCATGCTGCTGCAAAATCATCTGGGATTTTAACTCGTTTATGCGGGTCTGATATTTTTTTTCCATGGCCTGCATTTTCATGTCGTTAAGCTGCTTCTGGCTGTCTAAAACTGCTTCGTCAGCCTGAGCCACCGAAAGTTTTTCCGTATCGTAACCAGAAAGTTCTTTTTGAATGTCGGCAATTTTTAAATCAGCTTCCTGTATCTGAAAATCATATTTTTTGTGTATGGAATTAAGATTTTTTTCGTATTCTTCCTGAATCTGCCTTGTTTTTAATTCTACAGCATCTTTTCCGGTAACAGCAGATACTGATTTTAAAATATACAGATCGTTATCCCGTTTTTGTGCGGCATCATTAAGTTCTGCTTCTTTTTGAGAAACGAGAATTTCTTTTGACTGCAGGGCGTTTTCGTAAAGAGATTCTGTTCTTCCGGCAGAATTAAGGAGAGCCCGGAGATTTAAATCGTTAAAAGTGTCTATGTTTACTTTGATTTTTCTGTTCTGGGAAGTTATAAAAAGCGTAAGACCTGCAACAAGAAAACTTACAGCCAGCGCACAGAATGCAAGTATTACTATAACACTTTTGTTTTTATTCTTTTTTGTGCGGGCATATTCTTCTTCCAGATTGTACTGTTCAACTTTTGCAGAACTAAGCTTTGTTAACTCGTCTTTTAAAAAAAGCTGAACTTCGTTGTGAGTTTGAATTTCCTGAATTTCTGTTATTTTGTTGTCATTGTCCATATTCCCATCCAGTCTGCAGGAGGCTTGCTGCTGCCCATTCTTTCCAAAAATACCCGGGCAGTTTCAAGACCGCAGTCGTTAAATAATTTTCTTGATTCGTTCCAGTTGCCGGAATAATATGCAGAAAGTGCCTTTTCAAAAATGTTGAATTTTGAGTTTAGATTCTGCTCGCTTTCTTCCAGGTTTACAGGGAAAAATATTTTCTTTCCTTCTGTTTTTCCTTTTACCTGAACAGTATCAATTTCAAAGAATGTATATTTATTGGAAATAGATTCAACTTCTTGTTTTACATATTCAGAGCAAATTACAGGAAGATGATATATTCTTGTTAAACCTTCCAGACGGCTGGCAGAGTTTACATTGTCTCCTATTACAGTATTTGTCATGTGTTCATTTGAACCGATGTTTCCGTAAAAAACATTTCCTCCGTCAATTCCCACACCTACATCAATTAAAACGGCTTTGTAAACATTTTCTTCGGCCTCAGTAAGAGTCCTCTGTTTTTCTATTTCTTTACGGCGGAGAATCATTTTATTGCGCAACAGGGCTGTAAGTTTTGTAATGTTCCAGGCAGAATCCACTGCTTCCAAAGATTTTTTTCTGGAGGAATTTGTTCCGTAAATAGCAAGAATTGCATCTCCAATAATAGAACCTATTACCCCGGAATTTTCGTGTACGGCGTGAATAACCCTGTCGTAGTGAACATTAAGAAGATCGATTATATCGTTGCCCAGAGTTTCTGTTCTGTAGGTAAAACTTTTTATGTCGGAAAAAAGAATTGTAAGATTGCTCCGTTTTCCTTCCAGAAGAATCTGATGTTCCGTGTAAGCTTTTTCTACCACATCTTTTGAAACGAATTTCTGGAAAATTCCTAAAAGGTTGCTTATTGTTGATGAAAGGGAGTTAAAACTGGCCGCAAGGTATGTAATGTCGTCGTTGGGTGCAGAAGAAAGATCCAGAGTTTCAAGTTTCTGCTTTTGCTGCATCTGGTAAAGGCTTGCAGTAATTTTTTTTACATTTGCAAGAATTTTTCCGAAAACCTTAAAGCCTACAAGCAGAAAAACAATAAGAAGCACAACTATTCCAACTGAAATTACGCCAAGTACGACAAAAGTAGAACGGCTTGTATCGGCTCTGGATTCCCCGCGGATAAAATAGCACTTCCAGTCTTCCTGATACTTGTATACACCAAAGTACGAACCTTTTTCTGTATTAAAATTAAGGGAGCCGTCTGTAATACCGTTTTTTAAATCATCGTTCATTTGGGTCAGGGCAGATTTATCGAAAAAGGAAAAGTCTTTTTCTTCGGGGAGGGAAGTTTCCGCAGATTCTGTAATATCCCCTGTTTTTTCTTCTGCAGAGACTGCATTAAGTTTTTCCTGAAGGATTTTCTGTTCATCAGTTTCTGTTCCATCAGCATAAACTTCAAAAATAATATTGCCGCCCATATCGATAGCAGCAGCATAACTTTTTGGAAAGCCGAATCCTTTTTTAGAAACATTTTTAAGGGCTTCAATACTTTCCTGTTTTTCGCCTGTAAACGAAAAAATTTGATACTGGTTTCCGGCAGCCGTATATAAATCTTTTAACTGGCTTACCATAATTGTATTGTTCAGGTTGATGATCTGCCTTTGACTTAAAAGAAGCGTTATGGTGTTTGTAGCAAAATTTGAAAGCAAAAGAAGAACAGTAAAAACTGCAACAATTTTGAGGGAAATAGGTATGATTTTAGTCTGTCCGACCCGCTGAAAGAATTTTTTCCGGCCATTTTAATTGCTCCCGACATAGTAAGAGTATAGACTTGTAAGGTTAAAAGCGCAATAAACTGATACAAAATAAGAAGGTAAAACTAGGGGATGCAAGACAAAAAAAATTACCGGTCGTACACAGGGCTTTTTGTGCTTTGCTGGTTTTATAAGGAATTCCTTTAAGAAAAGTCAAATCTGTAGTATAATGCCACCATGCCCTTGACACGAAAATTGAAACATATCAGCATTTCTCGGTTCTCGGTTCTCGGTTCTCGGTTCTCGGTTCTCGGTTCTCGGT
>CAMAFU010000156.1 GCA_945833725.1 uncultured Treponema sp. | reverse complement strand
GAAAAAATCATATTTTGCAGCAAATTGAATTTTTTCAGTAAGTTTTTGCAAGCCTGACGGATTTTCTGCCCTGAAAATTACTTTTTTTCTCTTTGGCACACAAATTGCAACAGGATGAATACAAAAAAATTATTCAGGAGTGCTGCAATATGACATTAAAAGAATTAAATGAAATTCCATTTTCAGTTAAAACCGGAAAACTTTCCCTAAAAGAAGGGAAAAACCAGGTTTGGGTATTTATTTTTCAAAAACCGTACATTTTCGGATTGGAAAAAATGGACGAAGATTCTTTCAGCGAGTTTTTAACAGTTTTTTCTGCAAGGATTGAAAAAATAATTACCGCCTTTAACGGAAGCTCAACAGGATTTGGATTTTTTCTTGGAGTATGTATACAAAAATCATATAAAATATGGAAATACAGAAAAATAAAAAAAGAAAATATCGAAAATTCAAAAAATGAATTGATTACATTGCAATATGAAGACAGCATTGAAGCAGAATGTGAAGAATTTGAAAAAATCGAAGATTCCAGCGGAATAATTCCAGCTGTTCCCGAAAATCTGACAGAAAAAAAACAGATGATAATCAAAAAAATAATTCATATTGCCGCCTGCCATTCCTGCAACGAACTGCAGGAAGAACAAATAGAAAAAATTTCAGCCTTTTTGGAAATTAGCCAGACCGAATTAAAAAATACAATTCTGCATCTTAGAAAAAAAACAAAAACAAAGCAGGACAGAAAAAAAAGGCTTATTGAAAGACGAAACATGTTTTTCTTTCATCAAAAAAAATTTCTTAACGAACTTTTAAAAACTGACCCGTCTTCGCCAGCATATAAAATTATTGAAGAAAAATTCAATGCCAGCAAAAAAAACTGGGAAAAATACAATGAAACAATTCAGGTTAAATGTCAAACTTCCCCTTCTCATATACAAATAGCCCAGTCAATAGGATTAAAACCAAGAATGGTAAGCTATTATCTGCATCACGGTCTTAAAAGAAAAGAACTTCTTCCTTTTATTGAAACTCCCGAAAAAAATATAAAGCAGGAATAAAACAAAACTGTCAATATTATCCAGGGTTTCCGCATTAAATTGATGAGAAAAATTGGGGCGCGAAGGAGCGAATGGTCAGGGCAAAAACACCCTGATTGTGGATGCTGCGTAAGCGGCATTATATAAATTCCCGTGCCACAATCAGCGTGTAGTGCTAATAGCACGGTTTTGCACTGAACAGTCGCGACTGGAAGCCCCTGGTTAAAATTATATTTTAATGCGGAAACCCTGCAATATTATCGACTTTAAATTTTTTTTTGGATAAAATCCTGATTATGGAAATATTTTTAGCCTCCGGCAACAGACATAAACAGAAAGAACTACAAGAAATTCTTAGCGAACACAAAATACTTATTCCCTCTGATGTGGGAATAGAGTTTTCTCCTGTAGAAAACGGCAAGACTTTTTTTGAAAATTCTTTTATTAAAGCAAAAGCTCTCTGGGATTTAATAAAAAAACCGGTAATTGCAGATGATTCGGGAATTTGCGTTGAAGCATTGAATTTTGCTCCAGGCATCTACACTTCAAGATATGCTGGTCCTAATTACATGCAGGGACTTCCTGACGGACAGAAAATTTCACAGGAAGAGCAGAATTCTCTGCTTATAAAACAGTTGAACGATACCCGCTCCCCAAATAGACGGGCATTTTATGTGTGTGCAATGGTTCTTCTGCTCTCCCCTTTCCAATTTTACTCCGCACAGGAAACTTTTGAAGGCATTATTATTGATGATATTTCAAAGCAGGCCGGAACAGGCGGTTTTGGTTACGATCCTATTTTTTATTTACCTCAATACGGAAAAACAGCAGCAGAATTAACGGCAGAAGAAAAAAACAGCATTTCTCATCGAGGTAAAGCTGCCAGAGGAATTGCAAAAATCCTGCAATCGCGGCAAGGATAGGAAGGGCGCCGGAGGCGTTCGGAAAATCAGCTGACTTTAGGCGGCTGATTTTCCGAATGAAGCGATAGCGGAACCCTGGAAAGCCTGTTTTTTGGTTGGTGAGTATGTCGAACCAACCAAAAAGCCGCCCGTAAAATTTTAATATTTTAAGAACGGTGGACAAGATTTTCTTCGGAATGTATACTTCCCCTCATGCAAGAAAACAACAATTCCTTTTTTGATAACTTTGATTTTTTTCCTTTTGAAAGTGATGCGGCTGTCTGCAATGAGTACGGTGTTTTTTTAGACTGCAAAGCCTTTGAATCTTTGTGCTATAACGCTTTTGAACGGCTTTCCTTTACTTTTACAAAAGAACATCTGGAAAACATAATTAAATCCTGTCTTTCGCAGGACGCTTCCGAAAACGATAAATATGTTCTTTCCTGCATCCTTAAAAATGCACAAGCAGCCTCTGGGAAAAAATTTGCCCTTTGTCAGGACACTGGAATTGCAAATATTTTCGGCTGGTCAAAAGGCAATTTTTTTACTGTAGAAAAGTCTGAATCCCTTTACAATGCCGTTTCCAATGGAACTAAAAATCTTTACCACAATAAAAACCTTCGTTTTTCTACAACTTGTCCTGTTTCTTTCTATGACGAAAAAGATCCTAAAAACAATATGCCTCCTCAAATTTCTTTTTTTAAGGAAAACTGCTGTCTTGCACCGGAACCGTCTTTTTTAAAAAATTCACCGGGCGATTCCATGAATCTTATCTTCTGTGCAAAAGGCGGAGGTTCTTCCAATAAAACAGTTTTTTTTCAGGGAACAAAAGCAAATCTTACGGAAAAAGGTATTCTTGATTTTATTAAACAGAAAATTTCTGGTTTTGGTGTAAGTGCCTGTCCTCCGTACACTGTTTGTATTGTTGTAGGAGGATTAAGTCCTGAGCAAAATCTTTTAACTCTAAAACTTGCAACAACTGGAGCCTACGATACCATGACATACACGCCCAACCCCAATGGTTTTAGGGACAAATTTCTTGAACAGCAGGTTATAAACATTGCAAAAAATACAGGGTTTGGTTCTCAATTCGGGGGAACTCAGTTTGTTCTTGATTCTATTGTTATACGGCTTCCAAGACATGGTGCAAGCTGTCCTATAAGTGCCGGTGTAAGTTGCTGTGCCCACAGAAACCTTAAGGCAGTTATTACAAAAGACGGTTATTTTCTTGAAAAAACTGTTTCAGAGCCGGAAAAACTGGAAGGTTTTGAAAAATGCGTTTCAATTTCCAATATGCCGGAAAATGCAAAATCTGCTGTTTTAAATACAGATTCGGGAATGGAAAATCTTTTAAAAAAGCTGAATGAGTTTTCTGTAGGCGACAGGATTCTTCTTTCCGGAAAAATTCTTATTGCCCGGGATCAGGCTCATGCCCGGTGGCTGAAACTTATAGAAAGCGGTCAGGAATTGCCGGAATATACAAAAAAATATCCTGTTTTTTATGCAGGACCTGCCCGCACTCCGAAAGGAGAAGTAACCGGCTCTATTGGCCCTACAACAGCCGGAAGAATGGACAGTTACGGAGAAATTTTCATGAAAAACGGTGCCAGCCTTATAACTTTGGCAAAAGGCAACAGAAGTTCTTTCTGGAAAGAATGTTGCAAAAATTTTGGTGGATTTTACCTTGGAACACCGGGAGGAATTGCCGCTCTTAATGCATCAAAATATGTCCTTTCGCAAAAAATTATTGACTACGAAGATTTAGGAATGGAAGCCGTAAGGATTGTTGAAGTAAAAAATCTTCCGTGTTTTCTTCTGACAGACAATAAGGGCAACGATTTTTATGAATCACTTTAACAAAGATAATGCCCTTGAACTTTTAGACGGCGATGAAGAACTTTTAGAAATTTTACTTGATGCATTTCTTGAAACTGAATTTTCAGAAGAAAAACTTTACGGATTTATCGACAGCCACAACTATGCAGAAGGAGCCGGCTATGTTCATAAAGTAAAAGGTGCTGCCAGACAACTCGCCATGGAAAAACTTAAAAATATTGGACAAGTGCTGGAAGACTTTTTCCGCGGAAAAAATACAGAATGTGGCAAAGACATTAAAGAACTTGCCGCCGATTTTGCAGATGAATATAAAGAATCTTGCCGCGAAGTTAAAATGTTTTTAAGTGCCAAAAATTAACGGAAGTTTTGTTTTTTTTGATGTTGTTGCAACTGTAATCTTTTTTCATTATCATAAAAATATGTCTACTATTATTGAACCACGAGTTTTAAAAGGCTTTAGGGATATAATGCCTTCCAGCGAAATTCTTCGCAGCGAACTTCAGGAAAAAATTACAAAAGTTTACCGGTCATTTGGTTTTGTTCCAATCGATACGCCTGTTCTTGAATATTCTGAAATTCTTCTGCGTAAATCAAACGGAGAAACAGAAAAACAGGTTTTCCGCTTTATGGATAACGGCAAACGGGATGTAGCCCTTCGTTTTGATTTAACAGTTCCTTTTGCCCGTTTTACAGCAGAACACGAAAATGAACTTTACTTCCCGTTTAAAAGATACCATATTGCAAAAGTATGGCGGGGAGAAAAACCTCAGGCAGGACGATACAGAGAATTTGTTCAGTGCGATATTGATACTGTAGGAACAGACTCCTCTTCTGCGGATTTTGAAATCCTCAACATTATGAAAACAGCTCTTAGTGCAATTGGTGTGGATAATGTAACAATCCATATAAATCACCGGGGAATTTTCAACCGTTTTCTTTCTAAAATCGGCGTACAAGAAAAATCTGAAGACATTCTTCGTTCTGTAGATAAACTTGCAAAAGTTGGTGAACAGCAGGTAAAAACTGAACTGGAAGAACTTACC
>CAMAFU010000155.1 GCA_945833725.1 uncultured Treponema sp. | reverse complement strand
ACAGGTGTTGAAGGAATTTTTTTGTTCAGAATCGTTAAAACTTCAAAACCGGAAAGTCCAGGGGTAAACAAATCAAGAATAATCAGGCTGAATTTTTTTGAATCAATCTCCTGAACAAAAGATGCTGAATTCTGGTAAATGGAAACTTCTGAGCCAATTTGCCTGAAAGACTCTTCTATAAGTTTTGCAGAATTTATGTCACTGTCTATAATTGCAATGTTCAGAATAGCTCCTTCTGAATCTTGAGAAGAGCCTGTATCCGATAAAAAGCGCATTTCTACAGAGCCAGTTTCTTTTTTGTCTGTGGGAGAAAGAATTTGATCTGTAATAAGTTCCTGAACATTTGTGCCTGTTTCGTTTTCTACAATGGAATTTAATACGCTGCCTAAATTTTCTACAACTTCGATTCCATGATATTCCCTGTGGCCTTCGATAAAGTCTTTCATAAAGCTGTCCAGGGAAAGAACTTTTATATTTTTGCGGTCAATGCGCTTGTCGGAAAGTATGCAGTCTAAAAGAACTTCCAGATTTGAGCCGTCGACAAAACTTAGGGACAGGGCGGTAAGCATAAGGATAACTTTCGGACTGTCTATTCTGTTGGAATCCATAAGTTCGGAAATTTTGTATTTTAGAAGGGAAATTTTGTCTCTGTTCATGCCCTGGGCAATTTCGATGAAAATAATGTTTTTGTTAAGATGAACTTCGAAAACACAGGGAGTTGTGTCCATGGAAAAGGCTGCCCGAAAAACATTTCCGATGGATTCGAAAAAAATATCGAATTTTATTGGCTTGAAAAAATATTTTATAACGCTGTATTGAGCTAAAGATGCAACCTGTTCCTTGGGAATGGCTGGCCCTGCTATTATTACAGGAATTCTTTTGCCGTTGGGATCGGCAGTTTTTTTTGACAGAAACTCCAGATAATCCTGAATGGATGTACCTATATCGATTATAACAAGATCCGGCAGCAGGGAAAGAAGTTTTGTATAAGCATCCCTGTGCCCCTCTGCAACATCAACGGCAATATTTTCTGAGGTAAGTTTTTCTTTTAGGAATTCCCTGAACATAGGGGAGGCATCGATTATAAGAACCTGTTTTCTGCTGTCCTGCTTTACCATGAATACTATTTTAATTAACGCAAAAGGAAAAATCAATTATTCAAAATTGTTCTAAATTGTTTCAAGCAGGGCTTTTCTGCGTTCCAATGTTTCTCATCAATTTATAATGTTGCAAGTGTTGATTTGATCTGATTGTTTCGATGACTTATTTATGGAATTTTGATATAATTTTTTTTATGAAAAAGCGTATTTTGTTTTCTATTTTTTCTGTATTTTGTTTTTTATTTTTTTCCTGCGGAGAATCCGGTTATTCTCTTGTACTTTGGAACAATCCTGAGGCTGGCATTAGCGAAGGCGATATAGTTAAGGTTTTTGTAAAATCCAATATTTCCCATACTTACATAATAGCAATTCCTTCTTCAAAGAATAAAATCGAAATTCCTCTCTGGCAAATTTCAGAGCCGGAAAAAAAGTCAGATATTATTAAACTTTCAGAATTTTATTCTGAATATGAGCATACTTATGCTTCCGTTAAACTGGACGGTCTTCCTGTTAGAAGTGAACCGGTAAATACAGCAAAACAGGTTTACCGCCTTAGAAAAAATGAAATTATCCGTGTTCTTTACGAAGGTGAAGGCCAGATTCCTACAAACGGAAAAGGAAATCTTCCCGGTAAATGGCTTAAAGTCCTTATGGAAGGCGGAACTTCCGGCTGGTGTTTTTCCTACAATCTGGAACTTTTTGAGCGGCAGGGAAACAACCTTTTGGTTTCCGGCACAAAGCAGGAAGAAGTTTTTGAAGAAGATGAAGTTCTTTCTGCCATTCTTCTTGAAAACTGGGTTCCAGAATATTTCGGCGGCATGATAAAAACAGGAAGATACAATCTTTCACTTTTTTCGCCGGATTACGGATTTTCTTTCGGAACATTCCCTGTACTTGAACAGAAAGAAAGCAACGAAGATTTTTCTATTCCAGAAGAAGAAAACGGCTCTTTTGAAAAACCGGATTTTAAAAAGTCTCTTGCAGGAAAAGGCTTTATGGAAATTTTAAATTCCATGGAAACAAAAGTTCTTTCCCTTAAAACCCCGGACTTTAACAAATCATGGAAATATAGCGGCATAAAAAAGGCTGCTGACGGAAGTTATACTTTTGACAGCAATTCTGTTACTGTTTTTCCCCGCGGTCGTAAAAATATTACCGTTCAGTTTACGGATTCCGACGGCAAAACGAAAAGTGAAAATTTTATTGCCGTTTCAGAAAATATTGCCCTGCTTGCTGAAGATGAAATTGAAAGGCGGCAGGAAGAACTTGTGGGCATTGCAAGACACGGGCCTGTTTTCCACAGTTCAAATTACGGTACAATTATTTTTAACAGCGAAAATTCTGTTACATGGAAAAACTACCAGCTTCTTGTTCCTGCCCTTGTTTCCAAGTCTGCATTGGGCAGCGTAACCGTTTCCGTTGAATATTATCTTTCAAATCAGTTGAAGGGCGACTATGACGGAATTTTAACTTTCCATTTTATAGGAATGGAAAAACCTGTAAATTTCCTCTACAAAATGGATGCAGGCGGTTTAAGGCTTGAAGATGCCGCAAAAGCAGAAATAAAAGGAAATCTTGTTCTTTCAAGGGGAACTTCTCCGCTTGTAATGTATTTTTCTAAAATGAGCAGCAATTAGCGGATTAAATTTTCAGGAAATTTTTATGTCATTCGTTCAATTCAATAAAGTTTCCCTTGCTTTTGGCGACAGGGATATATTAAAAGATGTGTCTGTAAATCTTTCTTCCGGTACAAAGGCAGCTTTAACAGGAGCCAATGGAAGCGGAAAATCAACGCTTATAAAAGTAATGGCCGGGCTTGTAAAAAGTGATGAAGGCCAGCGTGTAGTCCAAAAAAATACAAGAATTGCCTATTTGCCTCAAAGCGGTCTTATACATAAAGGGTGCACTTTACGGGAAGAAGGCGACAAGGCTTTTTCTTTTGGCTACGAACTTATGAATGAACTGGAAGAGGTGGGGGAAAAACTAAAACAGGGTTCAGGAAACGAAAAATCACTTTTGGAAAGACATGAGCAGATTTTAACCGAACTGGAAGAATCCGGCTGGAACAGAAGAAATGTTCTTTTGGAGCAGGTTTTTATTGGACTTGGTTTTTCCAGAGAAGATTTGGACAGGGACTGTTCCCAGTTTAGCGGCGGATGGCAGATGCGTATTGCATTGGGAAAAGCCCTTATGGTAAATCCTGATATTCTTCTTTTGGACGAACCTACAAACTATCTTGATATTGAGGCCCGGCAGTGGCTGGAAAAATTTCTTGATAATTTTAAGGGCGGTTTTCTTCTTGTAAGTCACGACAGATATTTTCTTGACCATACTGTAAATGAAGTTTATGAACTTTTTAACGGCGAACTTCACAGGTATCCGGGGAATTTTTCTCACTACGAAAAAGTGAGGCAGCAGGAACTGGAAACTTTAATTAAGGAATACGAAAAGCAGCAGGAAGAGATTGCCCGGCTGCAGGAATTTATAAACAGGTTTGGTTATAAGGCAACTAAGGCGGCTCAAGCTCAGGAACGGCAGAAAATGCTGGATAAAATTCTCGAAAACGAAATAGTAATTCCAGAGAGCCTTAAGAAAATTCACTTTAAATTTCCGCCAGCCCCTCATTCCGGACGCATTGCCGCAGTTTTAACAGGAATTTCAAAATCTTACGATGGAACTAAAAATGTTATTGATAATTTTGAGATTGTTCTGGAAAATTCTGACCGTCTTGTAGTTGTAGGACACAACGGAGCGGGAAAATCAACTTTGCTCAGGATAATTGCCGGTGTAGATAAAGATTTTCAGGGAGAAGTAAAAATTGGTGCAGGAGTAAAAATCGGATATTTCAGTCAGGACAATGCGGAAATTATTTCGGGAAGTGCAACTGTTCTTGAAACAATTGAAGAAGATGCTCCTTTTGAGTTAATTCCTAAAGTCCGCGATATGCTCGGTGCGTTTTTATTTCGGGGCGATGATGTTTATAAAACCCTTGATATGCTTTCTGGCGGTGAAAAATCAAGAATTGCTCTTTTAAAACTTCTTTTAAGACCTGTAAATCTCCTTATTCTCGATGAACCTACAAACCATCTGGATATTCATTCAAAAGATGTGCTTCTTCAGGCATTGAAAGATTTTGGAGGCACGGTGGTGTTTGTAAGTCATGACCGGGGCTTTATTGAAGAACTTGCTACAAGGGTTTTGGAATTAAAGCCTGGTGAATCAAGAATTTTCCCTGGCGACTACGAATATTATGTTCAGCGTCTGGAAGCGGAATCTTTGGAAGAAGGAAAATCTGTTTCTGAAAAAACTAAAAAAACTGCTGCCGGTAAAACGGAAGAAAAATCTGCCTTAAAATTAAGCTGGGAAGAACAGAAAAAAATTGAATCGGAACGGCGGAAGGCAGAAAAAAATGTAAAACTTCTTGAAGAAAAAATTTTTTCACTGGAAGAGCAGAAAAAAGAAGCTGAAAATCTTCTGGCAAATCCGAAAGTTTATTCTTCGGGAGAAAAATCCAGGGAAGTCAGAAAAAAAATTGAAGAAATAGATGATGTTCTTGAAGATTTAAATATACAATGGATGGAAGCTGCAGAAAAACTTGAATCTTTCGCAAAATAATTTTTTGGAGGTTTTATGAAAGTTTTAGTGATTGGAGGAGCCGGATACATTGGTTCTCATGTTGTAAAAGAGTTGATGAAGTGCGGACACAAAGTCTGCGTGTTTGATAATTTTTCTTCAGGTCTTAGAGAAAACCTTTTTAAAGAAAACGAATTTATTTACGGAAA
>CAMAFU010000154.1 GCA_945833725.1 uncultured Treponema sp. | reverse complement strand
TTTAAGGAATTACGCCTTTTTTGTAAATTTATCTAAAACTCGAAATTTGGGCTAAATAAAAAAAACGGCTTCCTGATTTTTATTTTGCAGGAAACCGTTTAAAATTCCTTATTTTTGTCTTGTATCAAAATATCCGCCGTCTTCCAGATATCTTCTTCTTGTCATAATAAGATTAATCAATTCGTGGTACATGTTGAAGTCAATTTCCAAAGCCATGGGCAAAAGAAAAAATTCAGTTTCATCACAGTATCGTTCGATAAAGTGGGGATCTGTTACATACCCAAGGCTTATCATGTTGGAAATTCTGTCGGCACACTTAAGTATTTTTGCTTTTTGACTTCCTGAGTCAAGAATACGCTGCAGAAAGTGTCTTTTATCTTCATCTTCCCGCCTTGTAACTTCCATTACTAGATCTAAAACTTCACTGCCTTCGGGATCCGCATTTATAATCATATTTTTATCGAAACCGGGAATGTCTTCTACTGTATCATGAACGATGCTTGCCTTTAAGAGAACAGAGTCTATATAGCCATAGTCGATGAGAATTGCCAAAGTGTCCATTTGGTGTCGGAACATATTTCCGCCGGCATGACGCGCTTTTCCGATTAATAGGGTTGCAAGCTGCATGTATGGTGCCAGAACAATATTTTTAAGCTGCTGAGCTTCCTGTTCACCCATGTGCAAGGGCTTTTCAGTTTTCATCTGATATTTTAACGGCATATTTTACCTCCATTCCCTGACTAACTACACAAGGACTTGAATATATGACTGAAGTTTTTCAATCCGCCTGTTTATTTCCTGCAAATTGTCTTTTTCAGATTGAACAACCTCCTGAGGTGCAAATTGGGAGAATTTTCCCGCCAGTTTTGTTTCGATTTTTTTTGCGGCTGCTTTTTCTGATTCAAGATCTTTGTTGAAGTGTAGGAGAAGTGTATTTCTATCGATGTTTTCATCCATAAGAATGAACGCTTCGTATCCATTTCCGACAGTACCAATAGATTTTTCAGGTTTTGTATCGGTAAATTCGATTGAAGAAAGGCCTGCTAAAAGCTGAATCATTTCTGTTTTTTCTTTGCAGACTTCTGCATGACTTCCTTTTTCGATGATGATTGCCGTGTTTATTTTAAATGCAGGATCAATGCCGCATTCATTTCTTAAACCACGGATATTACGGATTAAATCCTGAAGAATATTAAACCGAAGAGAGATTGTTTTGTTATCCCGCAGTTCTGTATATTCCGGGTACGGAGCTGAAATAAGCATGGAATTATAAAGTGAATTGGAAAGAATTTTCTGTTCGCCGGCAACTTTCCTGTTTAATGTTATGGTTTCCAGAGGCAGTTTTGAATAAATTTCTTCTGTAACAAAAGGAATAAACGGATGAAGAAGGCGGAGTGATTCTTCCAGAACATTAAGAAGTACGCTTACCTGCCTGTCTTTTTCGTTGTTGTCGCCATGTTTGAAACTGAGTTTTGTTGCTTCTACATACCAGTCGCAGAATTTATACCAGAAGAAGTCGTAAACACTTGATGCTGCATCGTTGTATCTGTATGAATCCAGAGCAATTCTTGTATTTTTTGCAGCTTGATTCAATTCTGTGTAAATCCATCTGTCAAGTTCTGTTAATTCGCTGTCTTTTACGGCAATTAAATTTCTGTCTTCCAGATTACCGAGAATGTACCGGCTGGCATTCCATACTTTATTACAGAATCTGGAACCAAGCTTAAATGTGTCGTTGTCGATAAGAATGTCCTGTCCCTGAGCACAAAGATATGAAAGGGTGAATTTAAGGGCATCGGCACCGTACTGATCAATTATTTCCAGAGGGTCTATACCGTTGCCTAAAGATTTGGACATTTTACGCCCCTGCTTGTCCCGTACAAGACCATGAATGTAAATGTCTTTAAATGGAACTTGACCTGTAAATTCCAGACCAGCCATAATCATTCTGCTGACCCAGAAGAAAATAATGTCGTAGGCTGTAACAAGGGCTGTAGTAGGGTAGAAGTGCTCTAAATCTCTTGTTTTTTCTGGCCATCCTAAAGTTGAAAAAGGCCAGAGCCATGAACTGAACCATGTGTCAAGAACATCAGGATCCTGCTTAAGTTTATCTGCACCGGCTCCGCATTTTGGACAGGCTGCAGGATCTTCCCTTGAAACAATAGTTTCACCGCACTGGCAGTACCATGCAGGAATTCTGTGCCCCCACCAGATTTGCCGACTTACGCACCAGTCCCTTATGTTTTCCAGCCAGTGGGAATAAGTATTTTCCCATTTTTTAGGATAGAAAGTTATTTTTCCGTCTTTCCATGCGGCAAGGGCTTTTTCTGCCATAGGTTTCATTTTTACAAACCACTGAAAAGAAAGATACGGTTCAACAACAGTTTTACAGCGGTAACAATGACCTACAGAGTGAACGATTTTTTCTTCATCTTTAAAAAGACCTGCTTCTTTAAGATCTTCAATAACAAGTTTTCTGGCCTGTTCGCATTTAAGTCCCCGGTATTTTTCCGGAACATTTTCGTTAAGCGTTCCATCGGGATTAAGGAGGTTTATAACTTCAAGATTGTGTCTTTTGCCGACTTCCCAGTCGTTAGGATCGTGGGCTGGCGTTATTTTTACCATACCCGTTCCAAAATCTTTATCTACATAAGAATCTGCAATGATTGGTATTTCTTTTCCTGTAATTGGAAGCCTTACTTTTTTGCCTGGAAGGTTTTTGTACCGTTCATCCTCTGGGTTTACGGCAACAGCGGTGTCTCCAAAGAAAGTTTCCGGTCTTGTAGTGGCAACTTCGATTTTTCCGCTGCCGTCTGCATATTCATAAAAAATATGATACATTGCACCTTTTGTATCTTCATGATCAACTTCATCATCGGCAAGGGCAGTTCCGCAGCGGGGACACCAGTTTACCAGATACTGACCTTTATACATAAGCCCCCGTTCGTACAGGGTAACAAAAACATCTCTTACGGCTTTAGAAAGACCTTCATCGTAAGTAAACCTTTCGCGGCTCCAGTCTACAGAGTTGCCGAGTTTTTTCTGCTGATTAACGATAATGTCGTGGTGAGCCTTTGTTACTTCCCATGTCCGTTCAATAAAGGCATCCCGTCCTAAATCATTTCTGGTTTTTCCTTCTTTTTTGAGCTGCTTTTCTACAACATTCTGAGTAGCAATTCCAGCATGATCTGTTCCCGGAAGCCAGAGTGTTTCATCGCCTTTCATTCTGTGGTAGCGGACAACAACATCCTGAAGCGTATTGTTAAGACCGTGTCCCATGTGAAGGACTCCAGTAACATTTGGCGGAGGAATAACGACTGTATATTTTATGTTGGACATTTTTTGACCGTGAACAGGAGAGTCACTGTCTCCTGCAGGTTTAAAATAGCCTTTTTCTGACCACTGACTGTAAATCCTGTCCTCAAAATCCTTTGGATTGTAAACTTTTTCCATTTCGATAGCGCGCATACTGTACCTCAAAAAAAGACAAAATATTGGAGAGCATTATAATGAAACGGAATGTAAAATTCAATTATTTGCAGGTTTTCATGCAGGGCAAAAACTCTGTTATTGTATAAACCTGCTTTTATGACAGGCAAAGTAAATTATCTGATTCCTTTCTGCCATTTTCTTTATAAGTTCAAGGGCTTTTGGAATTTTTTCATCGTCAAGATTTACAAAAGGATCGTCAAGAATTACCGGCGGAACAATGTTTTTAAAAAGAGAATCAATCAGAGCCATTCTCGAACAGAAATTTACAATGTCTTTATAGCCTTCGCTTAAATACTGACTTTCGTGAAAAAGTCCGTTGTCATCTACATGAACTTTTAATTCTGTATCTATAACAAGTTTATGGTTTCCGCTGAACATATCCATGTATTTTGCGAAATTCTTTTTCATAGGCGCACTGTATTTTGAATCAATGTTTTCTTTTGCCTGGTCAAGAAAATTCAAAGTTTTTTCGAGAATATCAAATTCATTCTGTTTTTCAAGCTTTTCGCCGGAAAGCCGTTCAATTTCCGTTTCAATATCATCTTTTTTGTCTGTTTCAAAAAGATTTGCATCCATTATTTTCTGGTAATCAGAAATTGCCCTGTTTTTTTCCGTAATAAAATCAGAAATTTCCGAAAGTTGTTTTTGAAGCAAGTCGGCAGAAAATTCCGGTTTTTTAAGTGAAGAAAAAGATTCAATGTGGTTTTCAGGATTCATTTCAAAATCATTCAGTTTTGCTTTTGCTTCGGATAAATTAAGTTCAAGATTTTTTACTATGTTTATTTTGTCGTGAATTTTTTGAATCTGGGCGGCATAACTTTGGGTTTTATCGGTTTTATACTCAGAAAGTATAAAATTTAATTTTTCTGATTTCTGCTGAATTTCAGTTTTATTCTGATAGTCTCTGTTAATTTTTTCTTCCAGATTTTTAAGAGTGTTTATTTTGTCGGAAAGAATTGCAATTTCCTCTGGAACAGAATCTATGGAGTTTGACATGCAGTATTGCCTTACAAATGTCAGAAGGTAATTTTTGTAGTCTTCTTCTTTTTTAGGTTCACTTTCCAGCCAGTTATTGTATTCCAGTTGTTTTTTGTTCAAGTTTGAGTAGCGGGCATATTCTACATTTATTTTGCTGAAAGCCGTAAACTCGTTTTCTTCGCCGGGACAATATTTTTGAATAAAAGTTCTGCATGCCGTTTCTTTTGCAAGAATTTCGCCTTTCAAATTGCTTATTTCGTTGGAAAGGGAAGAAATTTCATTTTTCAGTTCTGGAAAATCCTGTTTTTTCTGTTTTGAAAAAATTCCTGCAGCCAAAAAAACAATGGCAGGCAAAATACAGACCGGGAAAAAAATAAAATCATCAATTTTTAAAACAGGATAAAGAAACAGTAAGGCACAGGAAAGGAAACTGAGAAT